>QNEY01000090.1 GCA_003645385.1 Gammaproteobacteria bacterium
AAAATAGGATTATTTCCAGATGATAATTTAACAGACTGTATTCTCAGTTTGGCAGAGACAGTCAAAAAATTAAAAGCACCTGTGATTGCAGTAATATTTGTTGATAAAGCACCGGATAATGATTGTTTACCGTTATTAAAAGCAAGTGGTTTTCGTGGGGTGATGGTCGATACGGCAGTTAAAAATGGTCAACATCTGCTGGAACATTGGGATCTGTTGAAGCTGGCGGATTTTGTAGAAGCTGTACATCAACAAAACATGCTTTGTGGCTTGGCAGGTGCATTGAGGTATGAGGATATTCCTATGTTACGCCGTCTCGGAGCTGATTACCTTGGCTTTCGCAGTGCCATCTGTCAGCAACATCAGCGAACATCTACCTTACAACTAACTTTTGCAGAACAAATTCACCACGCGATTAGTGCATGAAAAGTCTGGTAGCAATTAGTTTGAGCGCACCAACTCCGCCTCAACACGGTTGCGAGTAACCTGATCGGTCAGATATTCGATAATAGTTAATGCAAAGTCCATAGCAGTGCCGGGCCCTTTTGAAGTCAGTACGTCGCCATCAACGACTACAGCATCATCGCATAGCGAGATAGCTGGCCAGTCACCAGGATTTAATACTCCTGGATAGCAGGTTGCACGTTTACCATCCAATAATCCTGCGGTTGCAAGCACGAGTGGTGCAGCACATATTGCTGCAACAGCCTTGTTGGACTGGTGCAATCTTTTCAACATTGCGTGAATACGAGTATCTTCATTCAGATTAGTACTGCCGGGCAACCCACCAGGCAGAATAATCATGTCAAATTCATCGTAAATGACGTTGTCCAAGTTTGTGTCGGCCGTTAAATGAACTCCTCGGCTAGCTGTTATGGATGGCTGTTCAAGGCTGGCAGTGATGACAGTAATATTTGCACGACGTAATAAGTCTATTAAAGTAACTGCTTCCAGTTCTTCACAGCCTTCAGCAAGAGGGATAATAACACTTGGCATGTCGTGTATTCCTATTGTTTAGGGTTCAAGATATTTATCCCTTTAAGCAGGTTCAATGCTTCTGATAGGGGATAATCGGTGACTGCCAATGGCGCCGCTTCATCAGCTTCTGTAGCTTCATCAGCCGCTGCATCAATATCTTCATCAGTATCTTCAGTAGTTGATTTAGTTTCACCATTTCCATTTTTAAGGTGTCCGGACAAGTCTTGTTCACGTAAAGGTTTAAATTCGCTTTGTTCTGAGGATGAGACTTTAACACCGCTGACCTTGATATCAGGTACGATTCCTTCAGCTTGAATTGAGCGGCCTGAAGGGGTGAAATAGCGCGCTGTGGTCATTTTAACTGCAGTGTCATTGGTCAGAGGCATAACAGTTTGAACCGATCCTTTACCAAATGTTTTGCTGCCAATAATAACGGCACGGTGATGATCTTGTAATGCGCCAGCAACAATTTCAGAAGCTGAAGCTGATCCACCGTTTACCAGTACGACTAATGGTGCACCTTTTAATAAGTCATCTGGTTTGGCGTTAAACTTTTGTTTGGATTCTTCAATTCGACCATCGGTGTAGACAATCAAGCCCTTGGTAATAAAGGCATCCGAAACATCAATGGCAGCATTTAACAGCCCGCCAGGGTTGTTGCGCAAATCAAGAACTAAACCTTTTAGGTCGCCATCATTTTCAATTTTAAGCGCACTGATTGCTTCTTTTAGGCTTGGGCCAGTACGTGATTGGAAGGTACTGATTCGGATGTATCCATAGCCAGGCTCAAGCATTCTTTGTTTGACACTCTTCACTTTGATAATGGCACGGGTAAGTTCGATTTTAAGAGGTTTGTCTTCACCTTCTCTAATAATTGTAAGTAAAAGCTTACTACCGGGCTTGCCCCTCATAACATCTACGGCATCACCTAGGGACATTCCTTTTACGGGTGCGTCATCAAGTCGAACAATCAAGTCGCCGGCAAGAACGCCTGCTTTTGCAGCAGGTGTGTCATCAATTGGAGATACAACTTTAACAAAGCCATCTTCCATGGTGACTTCGATTCCAAGACCACCAAATTCTCCTGAAGTACCCTCTCGTAATTCTTTAAAATCGTCTAGGTCCAGATAGGTTGAATGAGGGTCTAGTCCAGAAAGCATGCCACGAATAGCATTTTGTAATAACTCTTTATCTTCAACTGGCTCAACGTAGTTGTTTTTAATCCTGCCAAATATCTCTGAAAAGGCTCGGAGCTCATCTAGTGGCAGATCAGATTTGTTACTTGGTTTATCGGCAAACACCATTTGGCCAAAGATTAGTGTTGCTCCGAGAGCTGCACCGGCACTAATTAAACCAAAATCACGATTAAAAAAACTCATAGCTTTTCCTTAAAATAATATCTAACCTAACTTTGTTTGCCTAACCATTTTGTTGGGTTGGTTGGGCTTCCTTTATGTCGAACCTCAAAATATAAACCAGTATGCTGACGAATACCTTTGTCACCGCTTAGCGCAATTAGTTCGTCTGTGCTGACGGTGTCCCCTACTTCTTTAAGTAGTGTCTGATTGTTGCCATACAATGTCATATATTGATCGCCATGATCAATAATCAATAACAGACCAAAGCCACGTAACCAGTCTGAAAAGACTATGTGTCCAGCAGCAGACGATCTTACATTGTTACCAGTGGGCGCTTGGATCATAATGCCCTGCCACGTGAGTTTACCAAGATTTCGTGAGCTACCATAGCGTGCAATGACTTTTCCTTTAATGGGCCAGGTGAGTGAACCCTTCCTGCTGGCAAATTTAAAGTGATCGAATTTTTGTGGTGCGGACTTGGTTTCTTTCTGTAATGAGAGTGATTTCAATAATGTTTGAAGCGATTGCTCTTCTTCACGTAGTGCAGAAATACGAGTGCCTTGAGCATTCATTTTTATCTCTAGTTGTTCTACGGTTGCTAGGCGCCTCCGATTGCTTCTCTGCAGCGCTTGTTGCTGCTGTTGGCGCTGTTCATACAGTTGCTGCTGGCGCTGTTGGGCTGCCAATAATTGTTGTTGATTGCCGGCCAATAATTGTAGTGTAGAACTGATATTTATTAATTGCTGCTGGCGGGCTTGATGAAAATAATCGAAATAAATACTAGCCCTGCTCAGGCTTGCCGGATCGTGTTGATTTAATAATACTTTCAAATAGTTAGGTTGCGCATTGATGTAGGCAGAACGTAGCTGATTACTTAGTGCTTTGAATTGCTGGGCATGGGATTTCTGTTGTTGTTGTTGTTGTTGTTTTAGCTTATCAAGTTGGGATGTTTGTTGTTTGAGCTGTTGATCAAGCTGGTGTAGTTCACGATTAAGTTTTGATACAGCCTTACTCTGCCTTTCGAGTTGTTGGTAGAGCTCTGATTTTGAAGCTTTATTTTGACTGAATTCCTCAGATAGCGTTTGGAGTTCTGCTTGTACATTTTCCAATCGCTGTGTTGAATCAGTTTCAGCCCAAGAGATGCTTGTAAATAATAATAATGAGGTAAAGAAAAGGAGAATGCGCACGCTAAGCTATTTTAATTTGACCAATAAATGTTGTCCCATTTCAGCTGGAATAGGCAAGTCCATCAGCGTTAACATGGTTGGTGCAATATCTGACAAAGTGCCCTGTTCGACACATTCAGCTTCTCGGCCGGCATAAATTAACGGTACTAAATTATTGGTATGAGAAGTATGAGGCTGCCCTGTTTTTTCATTCATCATTAATTCAGCATTACCATGATCGGCGGTAACTATCATTTCACCACCAACTTGTTTTAAGGCTGACCATACACGACCTAAACAGTTATCTAGTGTTTCTACGGCCTTAATAGCAGCTTCATACTTGCCGCTATGGCCTACCATGTCGGCATTAGCAAAATTACAGATAATGATGTCATATTCATTGCCATGAATGGCTTTAACTAGGCGATCTGCAACTTCTGGCGCACTCATACTCGGCTGTAGATCATAGGTGTCTATTTGAGGTGATGGCACCAGAATGCGATCTTCACCTTCAAATGGTTTGTCTCTGCCACCATTAAGGAAAAAGGTGACGTGAGCATATTTCTCGGTTTCAGCTATCCGAAGTTGATGCAAACCAAGTGAAGAGACGTAGGCGCCCAAAACATTATTGAGTTTCTCAGATGGAAAAGCAGTTGGAGCCGTGAAATCTTTTTTGTATTCAGTTAGAGTGACAAATTCGGCTAAATTAATAGTTCGAGCACGTTCAAAACCGGTAAAGTCAGGGTCGATAAAACAGTTAGTTAATTCACGAGCACGATCAGATCGAAAATTCATAAATACCACAACATCACCATCCTGAACGGTAATGGACTCTCCGCCCTCGGGAATAATTGCGGTGGCAGGTACGAATTCATCTGTTTTATCATTACGATAGGCCTGAGCTAGGGCTGAGAGAGCATTAGGCGCTTGGTATTCACCCTCTCCTTCTGTGATCAGTTGATAGGCTTTGGCTACCCGATTCCAGCGTTGATCGCGATCTAGGGCATAAAAACGACCAATTATAGAAGCAAACTGTCCACCACCAAGCTGTTTGAATTTGGCTTCCATTGCTTCAATTGATGTTTGTGCACTTTTGGGTGGTGTATCGCGGCCATCTAAAAAGGCATGTACATAGACTTTTTTAACTCCACGTTGAATTGCTAGCTCGACCATGGCATGGATATGATCTTCATGGCTATGAACACCACCTGGAGATAATAATCCTAAAATATGGACCGCCTTGTCATTTTCCAGTGCCAGATCGACAGCATTAGTTAAGGTATGATTGGTAAAAAAAGAACCAGTGCGTATAGCGCGGCTTACACGAGTGAACTCCTGATAAACTACCCGCCCCGCCCCTATATTGAGATGCCCAACTTCTGAATTACCCATCTGATTAGCAGGTAGGCCTACGGCAGCACCAGATGCGCTAATTAAGGTATGAGGGTAGTCTTGCCAGAGGTGATCCCAAACTGGTGTATTAGCACCATAAATCGCATTGTATTTTGGATCTTCACTGTAACCCCAACCGTCTAAAATAATTAGCGCTAATGGGCGGTGAGGGTGGCTCATGGAATCATCCTTATATCTCGAAAAACCTACTGTTTAATTGTAAAGTTCTATGGAATACATGCAAATCATTGAAAATGCCGTGTATTATATGGGCTTTTGTGACTAATTGCAGTCACTCAAGTATTTGGTGAAAGATGTGACCCAAGCTGAAAACACAGTGCTCATAGCTCATGATGCTGACATTGAGCGTGCGGCATTTGCTTTAAAAGCAATGTCCCATCCATTGCGTTTGAAAATTTTGTGCGCAGTAGGCGAGCAAGAACTGGCTGTTCAGGATATTGTTGAGTGTGTTGGTACAACACAAAGCAATGTGTCTCAACATTTAGCCAAACTAAGAGATAAAGAAATTTTGGCTTCGCGCCGTGATGCAAATCGAATCTATTACCGTGTGAAGGATGGACGGACGTTGCGCTTGATTGAAATGATGCGTGACGTTTACTGTTCTAGCTGACTGTAATTTAGATTCCTCAATTATTAGGTTTAATATGGAAAACGCAGGTGAATTTGTTGTTAATCACTGGATTTTGGTAACACTATTTGTAGTGTTGGCATGGATGGTGTTGTCAGACTCGTTGAATCGAAAATTATCAGGCGTCAACCCTGTAGGCACCACACAGGCAATCCAGCTTGTGAATCAACAGCAAGGGTTGTTTTTGGACATCAGAGAAGACTCGGAGTTTAAGAAGGAGCATATTGCAGACTCGGTAAGCATGCCTCTTTCAAGTTTGGCAGATAATTTGGTATCGTTGAATGATCCCGAACAAGCTATTATCTTAGTTTGTGCTAGCGGTCAACGAGCACGGTCAGCAGCAAAACAACTCCGCAGTAAGGGCTTTTCTGAAATATATGTCCTTACTGGGGGCTTAAATACTTGGAAAGAAGCCAAGTTGCCCCTATTTAGTTAATTGATAGGTTTAACGTGGCTAAAGTTGAAGTGTATTCCTCTGCGCATTGTCCCTTCTGTGTAATGGCAAAGCGATTGTTAGACCGTAAAGGCGTTTCATATGAGGAGATTCGAGTTGATTTGGATCCAGACAAACGCCAAGAAATGATGAAAAAAAGTCGGCAACGAACAGTGCCGCAAATTTTTATAAATAATGAGGCCATCGGCGGTTATACCGATTTGGTGGCTATAGATAACTCTCAACGGTTGGACAGCTTGCTGGCCCAATCATAAATTAATTAAGCTTAAGGAAACATCATGGCTGAAGAAAACGCATCACCAACCGAAGAACAAGCAAGGTTTGTTATTCAAAAAATTTATACTAAAGATATTTCTTTTGAGACACCTAATTCGCCAGATATTTTCCGTGACGAATGGAAGCCTGAATTAGACCTGCAATTGGGTAATGAATATGCTAGCATCGATGATGATAATCATGAAATCACTCTAACGGTTACTGTTACAGCGAAAGTGGCTGATAAAGTTGCGTTCCTGGTTGAAGTTAAACAAGCAGGTGTATTTTCTCTGACTGGTTATAGCGATCAAGAAATGGGTCCATTAGTCGGTAGTTACTGCCCTAACACCTTGTTTCCATTTGCACGAGAAGTTATTTCAGATATCGTCTTGAAAGGTGGGTTTCCACAATTAGTGCTTGCCCCAGTTAACTTTGATGCCTTGTACATGAATCAAATTGAACAAGCCAAACAACAAGCTGCACCACAAAACACCACGCACTAATTATCTAGGTAGTGACGTTGTCAGATCAAGTAGATCAGCTTTTCCCCACTACTGTTGTTGGTGCTGGTGCGTGGGGGACGGCTCTGGCTATTGCAATAGCCAGAAATGGTCACGATGTTTTGTTATGGGGTCGTGATGCTGAGCAATTGACAGGCATGCAGCAAACACATAGTAATGAGCGATATCTGCCAGGATTAGAATTTCC
>QNEY01000091.1 GCA_003645385.1 Gammaproteobacteria bacterium
AACAACATGGTGGCAAGGTTAGCCTGCAAACCAGGGCAAAAGAAATCATCGTTAAACAAGATAAGATTCAAGGGATCATTACCCGAGATGACATTTTTATTCCGGCTGAAAATATTATTGTTGCCCTAAGCCCTTCACAAAGTGCTGATCTGCTTGAATCACACATCACTATTAATAGACCTGTCGAATACCCAATCTGCACAGTCTATTTACAATACTCGGCGCACATCAGATTATCTACCCCCATGTCAGGTATGACTGGTACATTAAGTCAATGGATTTTTGATCGTAGTGAGCAAACCCCCGGCTTGATGGCTGTGGTGATCAGCGGCCCAGGTAAACATGAAAACATGTCTAAAGATGATCTGATTTCACACGTCTGCAAAGAAATTCATCAAATGCAACCTTCACTGCCAGAGCAGGCTGATCACTGTCTTGTTATCCGTGAAAAACATGCTACTTTTGCTTGTACTGTAGACAATGAAAAGAATCGTCCTCATAGCCAAACTAATATTTCAGGTCTATGGTTAGCTGGAGACTATATTGCCAATAATTACCCAGCCACTTTAGAAGGTGCTATTCGTAACGGCAACAACTGCGCCAAGCTATTAGCAACAAGTCTTCGGTAATTGGTATACTAAGCACCTCATATTTCTCATTTATTTCAAAGGATAACCATGTTTAATAAAATCCGTTATGTTGTCATCACAATTTTTATTAGTATCGCTGTTATTGCTTGTAGTAAAACAACAAGTGATGTCACGGTTGAACCAGGAATGCCACAACAAGAAGTGATTGATATGCTTGGCGCACCAACTATCAGTCAATCGTATACACTTGATGCTTTAACTGTAACCCATTCAGAATGGGATGATAAATCAGGCACATTAAGTATTCAATTTCAAAATGATCAAGCACAATCTAGCTTCTTCACTGCATCCCAGAACTAAAAATAATGGACAATACAACTACTCCTGACTGCCTTAAGGATCGTGTCATTCTTATTACAGGTTCAGGTAGTGGTATTGGTTCTGCCGTGGCTAAAGCTTATGCTAGCCACGGTGCATCCGTCATTTTACTTGATAAAAATATTCCTGCACTAGAACAAGTCTATGATGACATTATGACCAGTGGCGCGGCTATGCCTGCAATTTATCCTCTGGATTTAAAAGGTGCCAGTATTCCAGATTATGATGCATTAGCCACCAACATCCATGATAACTTTGGACATCTAGACGGCTTGGTTCATTGTGCTGCTACGCTCGGTCAACTAGCACCAACCCAACATCAAGATCCAAAGGTCTGGCTGGAAACACTACATATTAATCTAACTGCTCCCTACCTGCTTACCCGTTCATGTTTGCCTTTGATGCAAAAACACGATCATGCTGCCATTATTTTTACAACTGATCATTATCAAGATAAGGCTTATTGGGGTAGTTATGGAATCAGTAAGGCTGGGATTGAAGCATTCAGCAAACAACTTGCTGATGAGATGGAATGTGAGGGTCGTGTTCGCATTAACTGTATCGACCCTGGAAAAGTTAAAACAGACCTTTATGCTCGTGCTTTCCCCGGCATAGATCCAAGTCCTCTACCCCCCCCTGAAGAGATCATTGATAGCTACCTTTATCTAATGACTGATGATAGTCAAAGCATCAGTGGGAAAGTTATAAAAGCACAATAACACGGTGTCAAAACCTTGCCACACAATTACAACCCATTGATTAACATAGCAATATAGGGTTGGCACGTTTCTCGCTTCTTTCTAATTCATAATTGATTAGATCGAAGGATGAGTAATATGGAAAATCAACCACACCCTGAAAATGCCAAATTGTCACTGGTGAGCAATCACAGCAGTGCTATTGCTGCCGTAACACAGCAACACGATCTTAATACAGTTGAGGATGTTACTGCTCGCCTGCCAGCGATCTTACAAACCACTCTTGAACTTGATGAATTAATTAAACTATTTCATAACGAAATCAGCAAAATCATGAAATTTGATGGTCTGCATTACCAGCACCAAGGGGTGCATTATGAAATCCAAACAGGTAGCCGAAGTCATCATTCATGTAACTACCGCTTGGAAATAAATAGTGTTTGGCTCGGCGAATTAACATTAACCCGCCGTAGTAAATTCAATGATCAAGACACCCTATTAGTTGAAGATTTACTATGTAAACTAATTTATCCACTACGTAATTGCTTGTTATTTCGTCAAGCACAAGATGCTGCATTAGAAGATATATTAACTGGTCTGAATAATCGGGGAGCATTTGATAGCAACCTACAACGTGAAATTGATTTGTCCCAGCGCCAACGTACTCCCATGTCATTAATCGTACTTGATATTGATCATTTTAAAACAGTGAATGATACCTATGGCCACAGTGGTGGTGACTTGGCATTACAAGCCTTAGCTAAATCATTAACTGATACCATGCGTTGCAGTGATATTGCATTCCGCTACGGAGGTGAAGAATTCACCCTTATTCTTAGTAATACCGATAATAAGGCAGCCCATTTAGTGGCTGAGCGTATTCGTGTCGCAGTTTCACAATTAAGTTGCAATGATGATAAACGCGCTTTTGGTTTTACTATCAGCTTAGGTGTGGCTCAGCTACAACGAGGTGAGAATGGTTCTACATTATTTGATAGAGCTGATCATGCTCTCTACCAAGCAAAAAAATCAGGTCGTAATCAAACTGTTTGTGCAACCAAGCCAATTAGTAAAGACCATTAATCTCGATCACGAAATTTAAGAAAAATATTTTAACGGCCTCTAATTCGAGGCGATCGTTTACCTTTAACATTATCACGGGTTGTTTTTTGACGTGGTTTTCTCGCAGTAGTTTTAAGTGGTCGTAACTTCTTTTCTCGTTGCGCACGACCTGTTTTTACAGGCTGCTGCGCCTCCAAACCTACTTCTTCATACAATGCTGCCAAGTCGTCGTCCTGCAACATCATCCATCGACCCATCTTAAGCTGATTTGGGATAATGATAGGCCCATAACGTACACGCATCAAACGACTAACTTGTACACCCTGACTTTCCCAAAGCCTACGAACCTCTCGATTTCGACCTTCTTGAATCACCACATGATACCAACGGTTCGCACCTTCACCACCTGCTGCTTGAATATCAGCAAACTTTGCCTTGCCATCTTCCAATTCAACACCATCACGCAAGTTTTGCATTATCTCAGGTGTAACTTCGCCCAAAACTCGTACAGCATATTCTCGATCCATTTCATTTGAAGGATGCATCAATCGGTTTGCCAGCTCACCATCAGTCGTCAGAATAATCAAACCACTGGTATTGATATCCAAACGACCTACACTTACCCAGCGACCTTCTTCAGGTGAAGGTAAGGACTGAAAAATCGTTCTACGACCTTCTGGATCTTTGCGTGTACATACTTCTCCTACAGGTTTATTGTAGAGGATAACTTGCTGAGGCTGTTGCCATAAGCGTTTGGCTGATACCGGTTTACCATCAAGGCGGATAGTATCACCAACAGCTGCCTGATCCCCAAGCTTTGCCACATCACCATTAACGGTTACTTTACCTTCTTTAATCAACACTTCTAACTGACGACGTGAACCGTAACCTGCCCGAGCTAATACTTTTTGAATTCGTTCTGCCACTGCTATTGTCTCCCGACATGATCAATTATTGACTCTAAATTTCAAGCCAACTATATAAAAAATTTCACCACAGAGACACAGATAACACGGAGATAAAAATAGTATGTCTAAAAATTCTCTGTGACCTCTGTGTCTCGGTGGTGAGCTTTATCTATTTATAAGATAAGCCCATTACTGCTCTTACTTCTTCCAAAGTATCACGTGCAACCTCGCGTGCAGCCTCATTACCATCTTCAATAATACGGCGCACATCTTCAGGATGCTGACTCAAATCTTCAGCACGTTCCCGAATCGGTTTTAATTCCGCAGAAACAGCATCAATCAATGGGCCCTTACAATCCAAACAACCAATACCTGCACTGCGGCAACCTTGTTGCACCCATTCTTTTTGCTCATCATCTGAATAGACTTCATGTAATTGCCAGACAGGACACTTAGATGGGTCACCAGGATCTGTCCGCCGCACACGATTAGTATCAGTTGGCATTTTCTTGATTTTTTCAGCAATAGAGGCTTCAGATTCACGTAAAGAAATAGTGTTGCCATAAGATTTAGACATTTTCTGTCCATCCAGACCAGGCATTTTAGGTGATGGTGTCAATAGGGCTTGGGGCTCTGGCAAAATCACTTTACCACCACCTTCAAGATAACCAAATAAACGCTCAGTATCACCTAATGCAAGGTTTTGTTGCGTTTTAAGTAATGCTCGCGCTGTTTCTAAGGCCTCAGCATCACCTTGTTCCGTGTAAGCTCTACGCAAGTTCGAATACAGCTTCGCATTCTTCTTACCCATTTTCTTGACCGCTTCTTCAGCTTTTTGTTCGAAGTCTTTTTCGCGACCATAAATATGGTTAAAACGACGCGCTACTTCACGCGTAAGCTCAACATGTACAACTTGATCTTCACCAACAGGCACTTGTCCAGCACGATAAATCAAAATATCGGCACTTTGCAATAGTGGATAACCTAAAAAACCATAGGTCGATAAATCTTTTTCTTTGAGTTTTTCTTGTTGATCTTTATAGGTGGGCACTCGTTCCAACCATGACATCGGTGTAATCATCGACAACAACAAATGCAATTCAGCATGTTCTGGTACTTTTGATTGTAAGAATAAAGATACTGCTGAAGGTTCGATTCCTGCCGCAATCCAATCAATCACCATCTCCCACACACTATCTTCAATAATCCCACTGTCTTCATAGTGAGTGGTCAACGCATGCCAATCTGCCACAAAGAAAAAACAATCAAATTCATGCTGAAGTGTTATCCAGTTTTTTAATACCCCATGATAATGTCCAAGATGAAGTTGCCCCGTAGGACGCATACCTGAAACGATTCGACGGGACTGCAGTGCTACCGTATCCAAAATGTTCTCCTGACTCCTGTTATCAACAAGATTTGTTTCAAAGAATTGAAAATATTTGTGGTGGCAAATTAAACATCGCTGCCAACAAACTAAAAAATGCGCCCATCAGAGGCCAAAGCACCATGCTAATTATGCCGAAATAAAGTAGACCCACCAGAATAAAAAAACCATATGGTTCAATTTGACTCACCCTCCATGATAAAGGACCAGGTAATAAACCAACTAAAATTCTGCCTCCATCTAATGGTGGCAATGGTAATAAATTTAGCATCATCAACATTGTGTTTATTAATACACCAGCTATACCCATATAAACCATAGGTGCACCGATCTCCACACCTGACTGCAAGAGAGTGAGCCCTAACTTTGCCACAAGAGCCCAAATGACTGCCATTACTAAGTTTGCCATTGGCCCTGCAAGTGCCACCCATACCATATCAGATTTTGGATGTCGTAAATTCTGGAATGTGACTGGCACAGGTTTGGCCCAGCCAAAAATAAAACCACCCAATACTAACAATACTCCCGGCACCAAAATAGTACCAACTGGATCGATATGTTTAAGTGGGTTAAGGGTCAATCTACCCATCATTTGAGCTGTTCGGTCACCTAACTTAAGTGCCACCCAGCCATGGGCAACCTCATGAGCTGTTATCGCAAAAATTACCGGTAATGCCCAAACAATAATCTTTTGAATCAGCGTAAAATCAGCCACCTATTAACTCCTGACCACCCATATAAGGCTGTAATGCCTCAGGAATATGAATACGACCCTGTTCATCTTGATGATTTTCCATAACAGCTAATAAAGTACGACCAACAGCAAGTCCAGACCCATTAATTGTATGTACTAATTCTGGCTTACCTGTTTCAGGATTACGCCAACGGGCTTGCAATCGCCGTGCTTGAAAATCATGAAAATTACTACATGATGAAATTTCTCGATAAGTTTGCTGGCTCGGAAGCCAAACTTCCAAATCATAGGTTTTACTTGATGAAAACCCTAAATCACCAGTACATAAAATCACTTTACGGTACGGCAATTCAAGTTTCTGCAAGATTATTTCGGCATGACCAGTAAGATCTTCATGCGCCTTATCAGAATCTTGTGGACGAACAATTTGTACCAATTCAACTTTTTCAAACTGATGCTGACGTATCAAACCTCGCACGTCACGGCCATGTGATCCTGCTTCACTTCGGAAACAAGGTGTATGCGCCACAAATTTTAACGGCATTTTATCGTCGGCAGTAATGACATCTCGAACAATATTGGTGACAGGCACTTCGGCTGTAGGAATCAAATATAAACCAGTATCATCAACTGCAAATAAATCTTCAGCAAACTTTGGTAACTGCCCTGTGCCACGCAAGGAATCAGCATTAACCAAATAAGGCACATAGGTTTCAGTGTAGCCATGTTGCTCGGTATGCTCATCCAACATAAACTGAGTTAATGCCCGCTGTAATTTTGCCAACGGTCCTTTGAGGGTGACAAAGCGAGCCTGACTGATTTTGGCTGCCATTTCGAAATCCATACCATCAAGACTGGCACCAAGATCAACGTGGTCTTTGGGCTCAAAATCAAAAACTTTGGGCTCACCCCAGCGTAAAACTTCTTGATTATCATCCTCGTTTGCACCTGCTGGTACGTCAGATTGAGGAATGTTAGGCATTTCCATTGCCAGATTAGTGATCTTTTGTAACACTGCTACTAAACGAGATTCTGCTGCTTTATGTTTATCACCCAAGTCCGCTATTTCAGCTAATAATGGAGCAATATCTTCACCTGATGCCTTGGCTTTGCCAATCATTTTAGAAC
>QNEY01000092.1 GCA_003645385.1 Gammaproteobacteria bacterium
CCGCTTCTTCTTCATTACCAAACAACAACAAACCCACTCCAGTGGCATGTATTGGATTTCGTACCACATCTACTAAACCACCTACATGCTGGGGCATACCTAGCCGAACAGGAAGATGAAATACCTCCTCAGCTAATTCAATCACCCCTTCCATCTTGGAGCTTCCGCCAGTGAGTACAACTCCAGCTGCCAACAACTCCTCAAATCCACTTCGGCGTAACTCCGCCTGTATTAACATCAATAATTCTTCATAACGTGGTTCAACAACTTCTGCTAGAGTTTGTCTGGCTAGTTGTCGTGGTGGTCGCTCACCTACACTTGGCACTTCAATCGTTTCATCTTCACGTGCTAGCTGTGTCAATGCACAGGCATATTTCATCTTAATTTCTTCAGCATATTGAGTAGGCGTTCGCAATGCGACAGCAATATCATTGGTAACCTGATCGCCCGCAATTGGAATTACCGCTGTATGCCGTATTGCACCATCAACAAATACTGCGATATCTGTAGTGCCACCACCTATGTCTACTAAGCACACCCCTAATTCTTTTTCGTCGTGCTCAAGTACTGAATAACTTGATGCCATTTGCTCGAGAATGATGCCATCCACAGTTAGACCACAACGTTCAATACATTTAGATATATTCTGTGCAGCGCTGACTGCTCCTGTAATAAGATGAACTTTTGCTTCGAGACGTACACCAGACATACCAATCGGTTCACGAATTCCTTCTTGATTATCAATAATGTATTCCTGCGGCATCACATGTAGTAGTTGCTGATCACCTGGAAAATGCACAGCCTTTGCTGCATCCAATACCCGTTCAATATCACTTTGGGTTACTTCTTTGTCACGAATTGCTACTGTGCCGTGTGAATTCAGACTGCGAATATGACTTCCTGCTATTCCGGCATAAACAGAGTGAATCTGGCAGCCTGCCATTAACTCTGCTTCTTCAACAGCACGTTGAATTGATTGCACGGTAGACTCGATATTGACCACCACACCTTTTTTCATCCCACGGGCAGGGTGAGATCCAATGCCAATAATCTCTAGAGCCGGTTCATTTGGCCCTGCATTGAGAACTGGTGCGGCAACAATTGCTACAACTTTCGATGTACCAATATCCAGGCCAACTATCAAATCTCTATCATTCTTCTTAGTCATCATACCGTTCCGTTAAAATCAGGTTTTTGCCCCTGTTTCCAAATCACTGACAAACCATTTGTATATCGCATATCCATTTCTGCAATCTGTGATTCAAATTGATTCAATCCGCTTTGAAATACCATTACAAATCGTTTGAAACGCTGTTCACTATCAGCACGTCCAAGCAACACTTTCATACCATTGCTCAATGTCATGCTCCAAGCACGGCGTTCATCCATGCTTAAGTTCTTAATCGTTAAATTATTGCCATTCAATACTTTGCTCATTTGCTGATAGCGCTTGGCAACCACTGCATGACTATTTTGTGGGCCTTGTAACACTGCCAAACCTTTTGGAAATGTTGTCTTAGGTGAATAAAATGTTTCACCTTTAATATTGACTAAGGCTTTATCTCCCCACTGTGCAACAGCTACCTGTTCTTCAACTATTAAATGCAAGCTATCTGGCCACACCCTTCTGACTTGTATTTGTTTGACCCAAGGCAGCGCCTCACCAGCTGTCCGTATCCCTGCGACATCTACACTCACAAAGCTGCCTCGCGCATAAGGGCTGACTGCAGCAACTAATACAGCTTTATCAACATGAATAAATTCACCTTCGACAGTGACATGTACTATTGGCAAAGTGTCATCCTGTTGTAAGTAAACACTACTTGTAATAACCATTCCTAAGGCAACTACCACTACAACATGGCGAAAAATCTGCTGCCATGCAACAGGTTGCTGTTCTCTACGCACAGGCTTACGAGTAGCGCCTCGTTTTGTTCTTTTGACCATTACTTGGCAACCTCCATCGTGGTTTCCAAAATTTTCCAAACCAGATCGTCAAAACTCAAACCAGCCTGCTTGGCAGCCATAGGAACCAAACTGTGATCCGTCATACCTGGAACACTATTGGCTTCAAGCAAATAAAATTGGCCAGATTTATCTCGCATAAAATCGACTCGTCCCCAACCCTTCATACGTAGACCATTGAATGCCTCTATAGCAATCTTCTTACAGTATTCTTCATCTTGATTATTCAAACCACATGGGCACAAATATTCAGTCGTATCAGCTTGATATTTAGCTTCAAAATCATAAAATTCATTCGGTGTTTTCAGCTTAATAACGGGCAATGCAGTTTGTCCAAGTACAGCAACGGTATATTCCTCGCCATCGATCCAGCGTTCAGCAATAACTTCTGCATCAAATTTCATTGCTAGCTCAATTGCATCTATCAACTCACTGACAGAATTCACCTTGGACATACCAAGACTTGAACCTTCATTGACTGGCTTGATAAACAGCGGTAGACCTAGTCTTGACACCAACCCATCAACATCAGGCACCTTTGTCACTTGTTCAAATACGGCTGTAGGCAAGCCTTGTTGTACCCATAAATGCTTACTCAAAGTTTTATTTATCGATAAGGCGGAGCCAGTGATATCACTACCGGTATAAGGAATTGCCAATGATTGTAATACGCCTTGTATTTCACCATCTTCACCACCACGACCATGTAACATTACAAATGCACGGTCATAATTGGATGAATGTAATTGCTTACATAGTGTTAGATCTACATCTACTTTAGATGCATCAACACCTTGCCTAATTAATGCACTTAAAACAGCTTCACCACTTGCAAGAGAAATATCACGTTCTGCTGAACGCCCTCCCATTAATACGGCCACTTTTCCAAAATCAGCTGCTGACTGAACTATCATGCTGACTCTCCAACGATATGCACTTCAGGTTGCAACTTCACCCCATGTGCTAGTTCAATCTTCTGTTGCACCAATAGAATCAGAGATTCAATATCAGCTGCAGTTGCAGTACCATCATTGACTATAAAGTTAGCGTGCTTATTAGAGACATGTGCTCCACCTATGCTGAGGTTTTTCAAGCCACTACTTTCAATCAAACGACCTGCGAAGTCATTTTCTGGATTACGAAATACTGATCCTGCACAAGGTTGGTTTGTTGGCTGGCTGATATTACGCTTCTTTAACAAGGTTTTGATTTGTGCTATTTCAGCTTCTGTATCGCCTTCAGTCAATTGTAATGATGCAGAAACAAACCACTCGCCAGTTGGTACTTCTACATGGCGATAGGAAACCTTAAAGTCTTCTGGTGTACGCTGTCTCAATACTCCCTGACAATCAACTGTAGTTACTTCAGATACGAGTGACCATGTATCAGTCCCATGCGCACCTGCATTCATTGCCAATGCACCACCTAATGTTCCTGGAATTCCAGCCAAAAATGCTGCACCGGATAATCCTGAACGGGCAGCTTGTTTTGCTAATTTACTACAGTAAACGCCTACTTCTGAATAAATCGATTGTTCATGTACTTCCAAATTCTGTAATGTACCTGCAGTCGAAATTACAGTACCTGCAAAGCCACCATCGCGGACCAATAAATTACTGCCTAAACCTAGCCATAAAATCGGCTCAGCAACAGGTAGCTGTGATAAGAACACTGCCAAATCTTGTACATTACCAGGGCGGTATAAACGTTGGGCAATACCACCTACTCGCCATGATGTATATTTAGCTAATGGTTCATTAATTAATAATTCACCCTGCAAATCATGGAATAAGACAACCATTAGTTCTGCCCTCCCAATCGTGATTCCAGCTCACGTACAGTAGTGCCAATATCACCAGCACCCATAACGAGCAACACATCATCATCAGCAAGCAATCCTGGCAAAATCTCAAATAAGGCTTTGTCACTCTCAGCAAACACCGGCTCAACCTGACCGCGTATACGAATTGCACGGCATAAGGCTTTGGAATCTGCTCCAGAAATTCGAGTTTCTCCTGCTGGATAAACTTCCATCATCACTAACAGATCAACTCCAGATAACACTTGGGCAAAATCATCAAACAAGTCCCGAGTACGGCTATAACGATGTGGCTGAAACACCACCACTAAACGACGATCTGGCCAGCTGGCACGTGTTGCTGCAATGGTTGCTGTAAGCTCTGTAGGGTGATGACCATAATCATCAATCAACAATACCTTACTAGTATTCACTGTCAGTTCGCCCATGATATTGAACCGACGCCCAATACCTGCAAAGTTATTTAATGCTACTTGACAGGCTTCTACTGATACACCTAGATTTCTAGCAATCGCCAATGCTGCTGTCGCATTTAATGCATTATGTAGACCCGGCATATTCAATGTAATTGTAAAATATTTATCTGCTTTTCTGTCTATAACTTTGAAATGACTAATGCCTTCAGCCTGTTTCAGGTCTACTAATTGGAAATCGGCTTCATCAGTAGTGCCATAAGTCAAAACAGGTCGAGTAACCTCTGGCAATATCTCACAGATAACCGGATCATCTATACACATAACAGCTAAGCCATAAAATGGCAGATGATGTAAAAACTCGATAAAAGTAGCTTTTAACTTACCAAAACTTCCTTCGTAAGTAGCCATATGATCTTCATCAATATTGGTAACCACTGCGATCACTGGTTGTAGATATAAAAATGAAGCATCACTCTCATCTGCTTCAGCAACTAAATAGCGTCCACTACCCAAACGAGCGTTACTACCAGTACTATTTAATCGCCCTCCAATCACAAAAGTTGGGTCAAGCTCACCTTCACTTAATAGAGCTGCAATTAAACTCGTTGTAGTTGTTTTGCCATGAGTTCCGGCAACTGCTATGCCATAACTAAAACGCATTAGCTCTGCTAGCATTTCTGCACGTGGCACCACTGGAATACGTTGTTCTCTTGCTGTTTGTAGTTCTGGATTGTCTTCTTTGACTGCAGTCGATACTACGACTACATCAGCATTTGTCAGATATTGAGCATCATGGCCAATCATCACTGTTGCACCCAGATCACGTAGATGCTGGGTTAATGCATTTTCTCGTAAATCGGAGCCTGAAACCTGATAGCCCAAGTTAAGCAATACTTCTGCGATTCCACCCATACCAACACCACCAATACCGATGAAATGGATGCGTTTAACGCGGCTTTGCATTGCTGAGGTTAGCTTATCCATTGCAAACCTCCATACAGACATCTGCAATAGTCTGTGCTGCTGAAGTTTTAGAATGACTTCGTGCTGCATTTGCCATCTCAAGCAAATGTTGTCGATCACTACTTAAATGACTAATTTGTTCTGCCAGCTGTTCTGGAGTGAGTTCACACTCATTGATAAGGTGGGCGGCACCAACAGTTACTAATGCAGCAGCATTATGTGCCTGATGATCATCAACTGCATGTGGATACGGTACTAAAATCGCAGCTAACCCAGCTGCTTCAAGCTCTGCAAGTGTTAATGCTCCTGCACGACAAATAACGAGATCAGCCCAATTATATGCTTCTGCCATATCACTGATGAAAGCATTCACTTGCGCTGCTACCCCAGCTTTATCATATGCATGCCGGCAATCGCTAATGTGTTTCTGGCCACATTGATGTTTTACCCGAGGACGCTGCTGTTCATCTATCAAAGCTAAAGCCTGTGGCAATACAGTATTCAGTGCTCGTGCACCAAGACTACCGCCCAAGACTAATAGATTAATCGGTTGATTTCGATCAGCAAACCGTTGTTTAGGTTCTGGTAATGCTTCAATGTCAGCTCTCACTGGATTTCCTACCCATCGTGCAGCCACTGATTTATCAAAACTGTTTGGGAACCCTTCCAATACACGTTTAGCGACATGGGTAAGCAAACGATTTGTTAAACCTGGAATCGCATTTTGCTCATGAATCACTACTGGTTTTCTCAATAACCATGCAGCTACGCCACCTGGACCAGAAGCAAAGCCACCTAAACCTAACACCATATCTGGCCTGATTTCTCTCATTGCTGTTAAGGCCTCTATTACAGCCTTGAGCAATCTGAATGGTGCCAATACCCAACCTAACAATCCATTACCACGTAGACCTTGTACGCTAATCACAGTGAGTGGATAGCCTGCCTCAGGTACTAATCGGGCTTCAATCCCTTTTTCTGTACCCATCCAGAAAATATCAATACCACGTTGTTGCAACACGTTAGCAACTGCTAATGCCGGAAATACATGGCCGCCAGTACCACCTGCCATAATCATTATCCGTGACATCATCGCTTCACCCTCACGGCCGACTGTTCAGGGAAACGAGTTTCAAGATCAACACGAAACAATAAGGCAATTGATATACATACCAACACCAAGCTACTGCCACCGTAGCTCATCAATGGCAAAGTTAAACCTTTAGTTGGCAATGCTCCCATGTTCACGCCCATATTTACGCAAGCCTGAATACCGAGCCAGATCCCAATTCCATAGGCTATTTGTGAACCAAATACCTGACCTGACATTTCAGCTGCCCGCCCAATTGCTAAAGCCCGCCAAATAAATATGAAAAATAAAACCAGGACACTCATTGCACCCATCAAGCCAAGCTCTTCTGCCAAAATGGAATACAAAAAGTCGGTGTGGGCTTCAGGTAAATAAAATAATTTCTGCATACTGCTGCCTAAACCTACACCTAGCCAATCACCTCGGCCAAAAGCGATCAATGCTTGTGTGAGTTGAAAGCCACTACCAAATGGATCAGCCCAAGGGTCCATAAAACTTTGTAAACGCTGCATCCGATAC
>QNEY01000093.1 GCA_003645385.1 Gammaproteobacteria bacterium
CCTAACTGCCGAGAAGCCACTTGAGGATTT
Source organism: Gammaproteobacteria bacterium (assembly GCA_003645385.1). Lineage (GTDB taxonomy): Bacteria > Pseudomonadota > Gammaproteobacteria > Nitrosococcales > Methylophagaceae. Next base: position 31 of record QNEY01000093.1, read on the forward strand.
AATACATCCAACACTAAAATTTGCTCTGCCAGGAAACGATAACCTGAGCCATCTTTAGCATGAAAATTTGTTGGGTTATTTCTACAAAACTGGCCAATCAACGCACGAACATTATTTGGATTTTTGATACTAAATGCCGGATGCTTCATTAAGCCTTTCACTCTGATTAACGTATCTGGCAATGTTGATAATGCCTGCACCATTAGCCACTTATCCACTACTTGACGATCATGCTGCCACTGGTCATAAAATGATCGTAATGCATGCTCACTCTCTGTTCCAGCATGGTTAACGAGCATAGATAAACCTGCCATTGTGTCAGTCATATTATCTGACTGTTTCATCTGCCTCAAACAACGCTGTATTTGAAGTGGAGCACCTGTTGTCATTAAATAATCAAGGCATAGATTTTTTAGGCTTCGGCGGGCCGTATCCTCTGCATTAAATTGATATTTTCCACCCTTAGTCATTTTGCCAAACAAGGTTGTGAACTGATCTTTGAATTCATTGGCTATCGTAGTTTTCAAAAATACTCTGGCTGTATGAATGGCATCAACATCTGCTGGTTGCCTTTGTGCTGCAATATAATTCTCGGTTGGCAGACTCAACATTTTCACCACCAGTGCTGGATCATTCTCTGCCTCTGTAAGCACTTGTTGCATTTGCTCAATTAAGCCGATAGGCAATATCAATCGATTTTGTTGCTGAACATCTGTTACTAACTGCAATAACACATTAATCAATAATGTTTGTCCCGCATCCCAACGATTAAAACTGTCATTGTCATATGCCATCAAGAAGGCTAATTCGTCATTTGACCTTTCAATTTTAAGTTTTATAGGAGCCGAAAAACCCGCTAATAAAGAAGGAATTGGCTCTTGCTCAATGTTCACAAAAGTAAATTGATGACTATTTTCAGTGATTGCTAGAATTCTAGTATTGGATTCATATTCTTTTGTTTCACCCACCAACTGCAATGATAATGCATGGCCTTGTTCATCTAACAAACTCACTGCCAACGGAATATAAAAAGCTTGTTTATCAGACTGATCCGGTGTTGGTGGACAGTTTTGTTCAATGTCTAAAATATATGTATTCTCAACAGCATTGTAATGAGCTTCAATAGCCAGTTCTGGTGTCCCTGCCTGAGAGTACCAACGTTTGAACTGCGTTAAATCAACACTGTTGGCGTCCTCTAACGCTTTAACGAAATCATCAGTAGTGACTGCCTGCCCATCGTGGCGATCAAAATACAAATCTGTACCTCGTCTGAAACCTTCATCACCAACAATGGTTTTAATCATCCTCACAACTTCGGCACCTTTTTTGTAAATGGTGACAGTATAAAAGTTGTTTATTTCGATAAATGAAGCTGGTCTGACAGGGTGAGCCATCGGCCCTGCATCTTCTGCAAACTGCATATTGCGCAGTTGATTCACATCCTCAATACGCTGTACTACTATAGAATTCATATCAGCACTAAATTGCTGATCACGAAAAACTGTAAATCCTTCTTTGAGACTTAATTGAAACCAATCTCGGCAAGTAACCCGATTACCCGACCAATTATGAAAATATTCATGTCCCACAACACTTTGAATGCTGTGATAATCTTTATCTGTTGCAGTCTCAGGACTAGCTAGAACATACGCAGAATTGAAAATATTCAAGCCTTTATTCTCCATCGCCCCCATATTAAAATCGTTGACTGCGACAATCATGAATACATCGAGATCATATTCACGACCATAAGTCTTTTCATCCCAACTCATTGCCTGTTTTAAAGATATCAAGGCATGATCACATTTGTGACTGTTTTCCGGATCCACGTATATCTGTAGTGTCACCTCACGGCCTGACATAGTGACAAAACTATCTTGCTGACAATGTAAGGCACCAGCCACTAATGCAAATAGATAACTAGGCTTAGGGTGAGGATCATGCCAACGAACCCAATGACGACCATCATCAAATTTTCCTTGTTGCTGCATATTACCGTTAGCTAACATGATTGGCCATTGCTGTTTATCAGCCACGATAGATACGGTAAATACAGCCATCACATCAGGGCGATCTGGATAATAAGTTATCCGTCTGAAACCCTGTGCTTCACACTGTGTACATAACAAATTACCGGAGTGATACAAACCTTCCAGTGCAGTATTTTGATCTGGCTGAAGTATTGTTTCAATTTCCAGCTCAAATTTATCAGGTACTGATGTCAGTAATAATGATTTTTCAGTACGTTGATACTCATTACCTTGTAACTGGCGACCATCCAATTTGATCGAATTTAACTCCAATTGTTCGCCATCTAAAATACATTCACTACCCTGACCTTGGGGATTTTTACGCATCGACAATACACTTCGAACTCGTGTACTTGACGCACCCAGCTCAAAATTCAAATGAACCTGATCTACCAGATAATCTGGAACCTGATAATCAGCTAACAATGTTGCTTTAGGAGGTATAATTAACGAAGACATAATAAAAACTCAAAATAAGAAATAGCACTTTAAATAAAATCATCCAGTGTTCTAATTGACTGAACTTCATAGGCAGGAGTTTCATATGGGTGAGCACGAATAAGGGCTTGCAAAACTGCTTTGATATGCTTGCCAGCACAAATCATTTCAACACGATATTCAATAACTGTTTTGATTTGATCTTGTTGCCCAATAAATGGCTGGCTACCAGATAATGGTTTGAATTGCCCCGTTCCCAGTGTTTCCCATGAACAACAATCATAGCCTTCATAACGACCAGCTCCTTGATCAAACACAGCTTGTTTTACTGCTTCTTTGTGATTTTCAGGTACAAAGAAAACCAACTTGTACATTTTATTTCAGTAACCATTTTTGACCGATACCATTACCGGACTCACTATAGATTGCTTTACCATCTAATGAAAAAGCAACTGCTTGTATAACTACCCCTGGACGTAGAGCCTGACGACGAGTGGCTTGCCAGCAATCTAATTTTTCGCCATTAGCAACCTGCCAAAGGCACAGCTTTCGTGATGGATGACCTGTCACCAAATATTTATTATCAACCGAGAAAGCAAAAGCTGATGTCGTCGTTTGAAATGATGGAAAATCTGGTAATGGCATACTCTTTGGCCACGGTGATGTCCGTAAGGTGTATTGTTCTTTACCGGTTTTCATATTCCAAAAATGAGTTTGGCCATTAGCGGCTCCTGTCAAGACATAGCCACCTTTAGGATAAAAGGCCACGATATTAACTATATTGCTGTGTTTCCAGCCACGAAGTACTTCACCAGTTTCAAGATTCCATAACTTTGCTGTTTGGTCATCACCACCCGTTAAAGCATATTTTCCACTTGGAGACAGTGCAACTGCATTAATTAACTGATTAATGGGTGAATTGACTGCCGAACCATCATGTTCGAGTACGCGTATTACACGATTTGCAATGACATCAAAATAAACTGCAGTACGGTCATACAAGGCCAGCAACAGATAATCGCCATATTGCGACAATGCTAATGATTTTATTTTAACGGGGAAACTCAAACGCATCATCGGCTCACCCGTCGCCATTTCCCACAACACGACAGTATCTTGTTCAGATGTTGCTGCGACCTTGCCATCAGCAGAAAATCCAACAGCTGTGGTAGTGCCAACCTCATCAACATCATTCTGCCAACTATAGACAACCTTGTTGTTTTCAATATCCCATAATCGGGCAGGTGCATCTGTATCTCCGACCAATACATATTTTCTATCAGGTGAAAATGCTGCAGCATAACTGCTTAAATCACTATGTGGCCATTGTTCGTCAGATGAACGCTCACTTGAACAAGCAACCAACAATAAGGTCATCACTAGCAGTTGTAATACACGTTGAATGTTCATAACTGCTTTCATACCGGCAAATTCCTTGTTACGATTTTGGCAAGGTCACACCCTGCTGCCCCTGATACTTCCCGCCCCGATCAGCATAAGATGTTTCACATACTTCATCAGATTCAAAAAACAACATCTGTGCTACACCTTCATTGGCATAAATCTTTGCTGGTAACGGTGAGGTATTAGAGAACTCCAAGGTTACATGACCTTCCCATTCCGGCTCTAGTGGTGTGACATTAACGATAATGCCGCAACGAGCATAAGTAGATTTACCCAAGCATATAGTCAACACATTTCGTGGGATTTTGAATGTTTCAATAGTTCGCGCTAAAGCAAAAGAATTTGGGGGGATAATGCAGATGTCTGAATCAACATCTACAAAGCTATTTTCATCAAAGTTTTTCGGATCAACAATAGCGGAATTGATATTGGTAAAAATCTTAAATTCATTTGAACATCGCACATCGTATCCATAACTTGACGTGCCATAAGAAATCATTCTCCCATTAGCATTCTCACGTACTTGTCCGGGCTCAAACGGGGAAATCATACCCTGTTGTTCAGCCATCCGGCGGATCCATTTATCTGATTTGATGCTCATCTTTCAATCGCTTTATTTATAAATGTGTCTAATGATAACGTATGTTTTATAAAAATTAATCGTTCTTGATAACAATATTTGGAAATACTGTTGAGAAATCTTTACCTTGTTTAGCTAATCGAGCTGCAACCTGTCGTGCAATATTTCGATATATCATAGCTATTGGACCTTCAGGGTCAGCTACTACTGTTGGTTGTCCCCCATCGGCATCTTCACGAATTTTAATATCCAAGGGTAAGCTACCCAATAAATCAATATCATATTGTTCAGCCATTTTTTCACCACCACCAGCACCAAAGATATGTTCTTCATGACCACATTGGCTACAAACATGTGTACTCATATTTTCAATTATACCCATCACAGGCACATTAACTTTCTCAAACATTTTTAATGCCTTACGCGCATCTAGCAATGAAATATCTTGCGGTGTAGTAATGATTACAGCACTACTGACCGGCACTTTTTGCGATAAGGTTAGTTGGATGTCACCGGTACCAGGTGGTAGGTCAATAACTAGATAATCCAAATCTTTCCAGTTGGTATCTTTGAGCATTTGTTCCAAGGCTTGGGTGAGCATGGGACCACGCCAAATCATAGGCTCTTCTTCGTCAATCAGATATCCAATTGACATACTTTGTAGGCCATAACGTTCAATAGGCTCAATCGATTTACCATCACTCGATTCAGGTCGCTGGCTCGTACCTAACATCCGTGGTTGGCTTGGCCCATAAATATCCGCATCCAGTAAACCAACATTGGCACCTTCTGCAACTAATGCCAATGCTAAATTGACTGACGTAGTCGATTTACCAACACCGCCCTTACCTGAAGCCACAGCAATAATATTTTTAATATTGTTAATAGCTTGCACACCTTGTTGCACCTTGTGCTTGGTAATCTTCCAGTCAATCGTTAGCGAAATATCTGTCAAACCTGTTTGTTCTGCAAGCAGTGCTTTTAGCTCGGCCTGTAAACTATCAACATAGCCTTTTGCTGGATACCCTAAAGTCAAAGCAACATTAAGTTTATCTCCTTCCAATTTAATGTTTACTCTTGCCTTACTTTCCCCTAATGTCATCTGGCTAGAAGGATCTTTAAATTCATTAATAATTTGCTCAATTTGAGACTGGTTTAGCATTCATTTCTCCGATATAAAAAAGGCTGGTAGATGTTACTAAATTAAAAATAGAGGACTATTTTATACTGAGTTGAGCTTTGCTTCATCCATAAAAGCTTTATGGATTTTAATCATTGAAAAAAACTCACTCTAATGATTGAGTATCGTAGCATTTTTACTATGCTAGATTTAATGGTGAATTTTACGATTGATACAATAATTTGTTCATTATCGTAATAGTACTAACACTTATTTCTTTCGGACAAACACGCTCACATTCACGATAATTACTACATGCACCAAAACCTTGTTCTTCCATAGCTGTTAGTAATTTTTTAGCTCTATCTTTATCAATCTTGCCTTGAGGGAGTGTCGATAAATGGGATACCTTTGCCGCAACAAACAAAGTTGCTGAAGCATTTGGACATACTGCCACACAGGCACCACAACCGATACAGGTTGCGGAGTCAAATGCGGCATCGGCTACTTGTTTTTCTATTGGGATGGTATTCGCTTCACCTGCTGATCCTGTACGAATCTCAATATATCCACCTGCCTGAATAATCTTTTCAAATGATGTTCTATCAACAATCATTTCTTGAATTAGAGGAAAGGCTGTAGCACGCCAAGGTTCAATCCATAACTCTTTTTCATCAGCATAATCCCGCATATATTGCTGACAGGTTGTAGTAGCCCTGTGCTTTCCATGTGGTGTGCCATTAATCACCAGATTGCACGAACCACAGATACCTTCTCTACAATCGAAATCAAATGCAATTGCCTCTTTTCCCTGTTCAATAAGTTGCTCATTTAGCGCATCTAACATCTCAAGAAAAGATGTATCATCACTGACATCAATCCCGTGTTTCTCAAAATAACCTTCCGAAGCAGCATTCTTTTGTCGCCAAATATGGAGCGTGTATATCATTTGAGACCTTTGGATGATTCCAGTGTGAAAGAAAAACAAGAAAAAATATTCCTCATGTTTTCTAAAAATGAGAGGAATAGCGAGTTCTTTGTCGATTTTTTAGTGAGCATGTGGGGTGTTTTAGCTGTTTTGTCTCGTGCTGGAATCATCTAAAGGTCTCACCTGTAATTTCTTGTTGTTGGTCTAACA
>QNEY01000094.1 GCA_003645385.1 Gammaproteobacteria bacterium
ATACAACATATCACCGGGTCGTAAATCCCATGTTTGATCTGGAGTAAACTCCTGCAAAATTTGCAAACCTAAACCATCAATCAATTTGGCCTCATAGATAGGTTCATCAGAAATTTGCCAGCGTCGTGTGCCCATTGCTTGCAGTAAGAATACATCATAGCTATCCGTGTGAGGGCCCACAGTGCCAAATTCAGGAGCATAACTGATCATCAGATCATCGCGACGCCAATCTGGAATAAATCGAAATGGATCAAGTAAATATTGTACTTCAGGTAGGTGTTTATCTACATCTTGGACCAACATTGTCCAATGTGTTGCTGGCAAACGGGCAAAATCATCTTCTGATAATGGCCCATTGGTGACTTGCCAAGGACCAGCTTGACCATTTTCTTCAATCAGTCGAGACTCAATCGCAGGTTCACAAGCCAAACCCGCTAAATCATCAGCTGATATAGGTGATTCGAAATCAGTATATGCTTGCCGAATTAATAATGGTTTCTTCTGCCAATATTGATCTAGAAACTGTTGTTGACTCAGAGCAGTATTAAAAAATACTGCCATAGTTAAACATGTTCGACTTGAAATAATACATTATTAACACTAACTACCTTTATTTTAGTACCAGAAGGACAATCCTTACCTTCAATTTTCCAAGTTGAATCATCAACTTGGACCTTACCCTGACCATCTATAATAGGCTCTTTAAGCGTGATCACCCGGCCAATATATTGCTCACCACGACGATTAAGTAAAGGTTCATCAGTTGCAATCGGATTTTTACTATAATAATGACGCCACACCACGATACTAATGACTGATAAAGTTGCAAATAGAAATACTTGATATTCCCACTGCATTTCTGGCATCAAGAATAAGGCAACACCAGTCAAAAAAGCTGCAATTGCCATCCATAAAGCAAAAAATGTTGGTGCTAATATTTCTATAATTACCAACACAACGGCAATTATCCACCAATGCCAAAAATCCATTACTACTTCCATCGTTATGCTCCTTTATTACCAAAGGTATCTTTAGCAAGCTCAGCTATACCCCCCAAAGCTCCTATTACACTGCTGGCTTCAAGCGGCATTAATATTACTTTGTGATTATCAGCTGATGCCATGTCTTTAAGTGCTTCAATATATTTTTGGGCCACAAAATAATTTATCGCCTGGATATCACCTTTGGCAATTGCCTCTGACACCACAAATGTTGCACGTGCTTCTGCTTCAGCCAAACGTTCACGCGCTTCCGCATCTCGAAAAGCGGCTTCTCTTCGTCCTTCTGCATCAAGCATTACTGCTTGTTTCTCACCTTCAGCTTTTAGGATTTCTGCTTGACGTAATCCCTCAGCTTCTAAAATATTGGCACGTTTTTCACGTTCAGCCTTCATTTGACGACCCATTGCTTCAACTAAATCAGCTGGCGGTGCAATGTCTTTGATCTCAATACGGGTCACTTTTACACCCCAAGGTGTGGTGGCATCATCGACTACACCTAATAAACGTGCATTAATCTCATCACGCTTAGATAACAACTCATCCAGATCCATCGATCCCATTACTGTACGGATATTGGTCATCGTTAAATTTAAAATAGCATTATGTAAATTATTCACTTCATAGGCCGCTTTAGCTGCATCTACAACTTGAAAAAATACCACACCATCAACCCGCACCATCGCATTATCTTTGGTAATGATTTCTTGGGATTGTACATCCAGAACCTGTTCCATCATATTGATCTTGGCACCGATACTATCCATTACCGGCACAATTAAATTTAAACCGGGACGAAGTGTTCGGGTATATCGACCAAATCGCTCAACAGTAAACTCGCGTCCTTGTTGAACAGATTTGACACCCATCAATATTACAATTATGGCTAATGCCATAAAAAAGAGTACAAACGCAGAAAAGCCTTCCATTACATTTCTCCTTCATTGAAAATATTATTAGCGCGATAATAACAGTAAAAGATCTAAATACAGATAAATCTTGGACATTTTGCTAAACAAGCCTGACAATATATCCAAATGTTATATAACCTACATCAGATATGAAATCACAATATTACATCGTACAAGTTATTCTCTCTGCCTGTTTGCTCTTGTTGAGCTTCCAATTACATGCGGAGCAGTGGTATCACGTCGAGTTAATTGTATTTGAACAGCTTGATACCATTACCGATGAACAATGGCCGGAAATGACTGAGTTCAGTACTAGCGAATTATCAGCAGATACCGAAATTTCATTGAGCCAACCAGACACCACGGAACCACTTATAAATAGTGAAACTGAATTACTGCCAGATATGGAAACGTCTTTAATCCAACCTGCGACCACAGATTCACTTAATAATGCAGCCCTTCGTTTAAGTCAATCATCGCGCTATCAAGTGCATTACCATAATGCATGGCAGCAACCAATCATGACAAAACACAATGAAAAAACCGTAATAATAAACTCCGACAATGATCTTATTAAAGGTAATATTCGTCTCTATAAAGAAACCTATCTACATGCTGCTTTGGATTTATGGCTCATACAAAACACCGAGGTTCAAATCAATAGCTGGTCAGATTTTTCACCAGAAGGTGAGGTGGTTGAAGTGCCTCGTAACCCACATTTAGAAGAATCACGACGTGTTCGCACCAAAAAACTGTATTTCTTTGATCATCCTAAAATGGGTGCATTATTACAGCTCACTCCAATTGAAACACCTGAAGCAGTATTAGTTGATTTGGAACAATTAGAAACTTACTCTTTACCGACTGAAGCTGAATCTACTGTAAGCGAATAAGCTCATCTAAAATTTGTTTAACTTGCTCTACGCCCTCGGTAACAGTACGTTCTATATCTGTCATTGTGATAACTCCATCAGTTAAACCCGCTGCCCAATTGGCCATCACAGCACATGTCGCATAAGCGATATTTAATTCACGAGCTAAACTAGCTTCAGGCATGCCGGTCATACCTACCATTGCACACCCATCCTGCGCCATGCGTTTAATCTCAGCCACTGTTTCCAGTCGCGGTCCTTGAGTTGCACCATAAGTACCACTATCCACTACAGCTAAACCTTGTCGTTCAGCTGATAACAAAATTTTCTCACGTAAATCCTGATCATATGGATAACTAAAATCGATATGTTTATCCGCAGTAAAATCATCACTATAAAAGCTCTGCTCACGGCCATATGTGTAATCAATAATCTGGTCAGGAACAGCCAATATTCCGGGGACCATATCATCACGAATACTACCCACAGCAGCTACCGCAATAATTTGTTCCACTCCTTGTTGATGTAAAGCCCAGATATTGGCACGATAGTTTATTCGGTGTGGTGGAATGGTATGGTGTTCACCATGGCGAGGTAAAAATATAACTGCGTTGCCGTGGAAGTCGCCCACTAACAAATCACCTGAAGGTAAGCCAAATGGCGTTTCAACTTTACGCTGTTCGATAATATTTAGGCCGTCTAAAGACGTTAACCCAGTGCCACCAATAATAGCTAGTTTACCCATTAATCAATTTCCTCAACAGCATAGATGCCAGGTGCATTGCGCCAATAACCTTGATAGTCCATACCAAAACCGAATACATAACAATCTGGTACGGTTAACCCTATAAATTCAGGTGGCAAACCAACTTTATTCTCGTGCGCCTTATCAATCAAGCTTACGCAACTCACTGATTTAGCACCAGCTTGCTCACAATATTTTCTCAAAGCCTGCAAGGTCACACCTTCATCAAAAATATCTTCGATAAGGATTACCGTTCGGCTTGCTAACTCCGTAGTTGGTTTATGCAACCAATTTAGCTCACCTCCGATGGTTTTTTCGCCATATCGAGTGAGATGAATATAGTCCAGCTCTAACGGAAAGCTTAATTTTGGCAACAAATGTCCAGTAGTGATTACTGAACCATTCATTACACATAATATTACCGGGTTTGAATTTGCATACTGTTCCGTTAAAGAAGCTGCTAACCGATCAAGTGCTTCATCAATGTCTGTCATTGAATATAATTGTTTTGAATTATCAAAAATTGTCTGTAAGTCTTTCATTGATTTCTCATGGTTCAATTTTATTAAGCTATTATATATGGCAATTTTGTATTAAGGAGCTAAGAAATGCGCCGTTTTTGGTCGCTTTTTCTATTTGTGATTATCTTTGTTGTGGCTTTGATCGGTTTAAATTCCCAATCGACCATCCAAAAATCACAACAAGCAACGCCAAAACGGATCATTACACTTGCTCCCAGCATTACTGAAACTGCATTTGCCTTAGATTTAGGTGACAATATTGTTGCGGTAACAGATTATTGTGACTTCCCCTCTGAAGTGCTCAATCTACCAAAAGTTGGAGGGTTTGTTGATCCTAATCTAGAGGCTATCGTTGCTCTCCAGCCCGATTTAGTAATCTTATTAGCCAACCAACAACGAACTATTAAACAACTCCAACAGCTCAATATTCCAACACTGGCGGTATTTAATACTAGATTGAGTAATATAAAAGAGGCTATCCATATCATCGGGCAATATACTCAACATCAAAAACAGGCACAGCAGTTATTGGCTGATATTGAGCAAAAAATTACAATTATCAAGGAAAAAACAAATGGCTTGGCTCGCCCCCGTGTAATGATTACTATGGGTCACAGCATTGGTAGTGAACATATGAAACAAGTTTTTATCGCAGGTCAAAATGACTTTTATAATGACTTGATCACACTGGCTGGTGGGCAAAATGCCTATCAGGATAATCGGTTAAATGTACCTTCATTATCCATTGAAGGAATTATGAAAATTAATCCACAAGTTATTATTGATATTTTCCCTGAGGCCAATGATCACGATGCTGATCTTAATAATGTACTGCAACAGTGGAAAAATCTGGACCACATTGATGCTGTCAAAAATAATCGTATGCATATTATCCAAGAAGATTATGCCACTATCCCAGGACCACGAATTTTCCTGTTGCTTGATCAATTTTCCCGGTTAATTCATCCAGAATTGGATTGGGAGAATGTCTCACCATGACAACATTATTAGATGTCAGTGATATCACAGTAAAAGTAGATGACAAGATTTTGCTGTCAGATACCAGCTTTCAACTCCAGCAAGGTGATTATCTGTGTGTATTAGGTCCCAATGGTGCAGGAAAAAGTACCTTATTAAAAACATTAATGGGCATCATTAAACCCACGGCAGGCACTATCTTTCTTAATCAACAGTCATTATCACAACTCAGCCAAAAACATCTTGCTCAACAGCTAAGCTATGTACCACAGGCTCATGGCCGCCAACTTCACTTTACTGTTGCAGACTTTATTAAAATGGGGCGTTATGCCTACCACACGGCATTTTCTGACTGGTTAGCAGAAGATCAACATGCAATGGACCAAGCTATTAGCATCACTGACACAGAACCTTTTTTGCACCGCCAAATGAATACCTTGAGTGGTGGTGAAGTACAACGAGTGATGATAGCTGCCGCTTTATGCCAACAAACACCACTACTACTATTAGACGAACCAACTAGCTTTCTTGATCCCCATCATCAAGTTGAAGTCCACCAGCTCATTCGCCAACTTAACGAGCAACATAACATCACTATTATTGAAGTCAGCCACGATTTAAATCATGCCGGCCAACATAGTAAACATATACTGGCGTTAAAACAGGGTAAAACACTTTGGTATGGTGATTCATCTGATTTATTACAAGCATCTCACCTGCACGATCTATATGGTCAACAATTTGTATTTACCAATCATCCACAAACTGGTGCCGTAGTTGCGTTACCTAGTGAATCACCATGAAACCAGTAACTACATTAATTCTTATTACTTTGGTAACTTTTGTTATTCTGATAATCAGTCCTTACTTTGGCTTATCAACTACGACTGACCCAGACATTCAACATTATATTTTGGCTCAAATTCGTATTCCTAGAGTTTTGATTGCTTTTATTGCAGGCTCTGGACTGGCTTTGTGCGGTATGGTCTTTCAAGCTATGTTCAATAATCCTTTAGCAACTCCTTTCACTCTTGGCGTTGCCAGTGGTGCATCACTGGGGGCTACCTTGTATGTTTACCTGGGATTAAGTTTGAGTTTTTTAGGGGTGGATGGCTCCACTGTCGCTGCATTTTCAGGTGCATTAATCGCTATTAGCTTTGTTTATAGCATCAGTCATTTTCGTAAAGGGTTTTCTTCTGAAACTCTGTTACTGACAGGTGTTGCTATCAGTTTCTTTTTCTCCAGCCTGATTCTGTTCACCCAGTATCTCAGTAATGTTACCGACTCATTTCGAATTCTACGTTGGTTAATGGGTGGATTAAGTATTGTTGGTTATCACGATGTTATCCAGTTACTACCCTTTGTCAGTTTATGTGCTGCAATCATCTTATGGCTAACTCGTGAACTTAATCTTTTAATGGCCGGTGATGACATTGCACTCAGCCGTGGCGTTGCCGTACAACAAGTCCGTTACCTGCTATTTTTTGTCACCTCTTTGTGTGTCGGCGCTATTGTCGCACTCTGTGGGCCCATTGGATTTGTCGGCATGATGGTACCCCATATTTGTCGATTATTGATTGGTAGCGATCATCGCTGGTTGGCCCCAGCCACCTTATTATTCGGTGGTGGATTCCTTGTTTTATG
>QNEY01000095.1 GCA_003645385.1 Gammaproteobacteria bacterium
GGTCAATACACTTATTGATTTTCGATATCAGCGCCACTTTAAAGCTGAACGTGGTGAATCTGGTAGAGGTAAATTATGTAGTGGGGCGCGTGGTGAAGATCTTGTTATCAAAGTGCCTATTGGTACAGAAGCCTGGGATGATGATACCGATGAATTAATTGGTGATCTCACCAAAGCTGGAGACAAATTGCTGGTAGCAAAAGGTGGTTGGCATGGACTGGGTAATGCACGCTATAAATCAAGTACCAATCGTGCACCACGACAAACATCGAATGGTACAGAAGGTGAAGAGCGACGCTTACGCCTTGAAATGAAGTTATTGGCAGATATTGGATTATTGGGATTGCCCAACGCTGGCAAATCAACATTCATTCGTCAGGTATCCGCTGCCCAACCTAAAGTAGCTAACTATCCATTCACAACCTTGTATCCAAACTTAGGTGTGGTAACAATGAAGGATGTACGCAGCTTTGTTATTGCAGATGTTCCAGGTCTGGTAGAAGGTGCGGCTGAAGGTGCAGGTTTGGGGATCCAATTTCTTAGGCATTTAACGCGTACAAGATTGTTATTGCATATGGTGGATATGGCGCCTGCAGATGTAAAACAAGATCCTGTAGAAAGTGTATTAACAATAAATCGGGAATTGGAACATTATAGTGATGCACTTGGTAGTCAGGACCAATGGCTGGTTCTGAACAAAATGGATTTAGTGCCAGAAGATATTCGCGAAGAACTGTGCCAAGAAGTATTAGAACGCCTGAACTGGCAAGGAAAAGTATTTAGAGTTAGCGGGCAATCTGGAGAAGGTTGCGATGATCTGTGTGAACAAATCATGGATTATCTTGATGATCTGAAAGAAGCAGAACAAACTAAGTTAGAATCAGAGCAAGCCGAGGAGTAAAACGTGACAAGCCCACACCAACAAATTGTTAATACCAAACGTTGGGTCATTAAGATTGGCAGTGCTTTGTTGACGCGTGTGGGTGAAGGTCTGGATTATGATCGAATTCGTTGGTTAACTGCTGAGATCGCACAGCTTCGTGCTCAGGGAAAAGAAATTGTATTAGTGACATCAGGTTCAGTTGCAGCAGGTATGCAACAGTTGGGTTGGAAGCAGCGACCTCATGCATTACATCAATTACAAGCTGCTGCTAGTGTTGGTCAGATGGGTTTAATTCAAGCCTATGCTTCAGAATGCAAACAACACAGAATTCATACCGCTCAAATTTTGCTGACACATTCAGATTTATCTGACAGGGGGCGTTATCTCAATGCCCGTAGTGCATTACATAGCTTATTAGAGTTGAATGTATTGCCAGTTGTAAATGAAAACGACACTATTGCTACGGAAGAGATTCGCTTTGGTGATAATGATACCTTGGCAGCCATGACTACCAATTTAGTTGAAGCAGATGTGTTGGTGATTTTGACGGATCAGGATGGATTATTTGATTCTGATCCCAGACGAAATCCTGATGCTCGTATGATAGCTGCTTCAGCAGCCAGTAACCCTGCTTTAGATGCAATGGCAGGTGAAGGTGTTGGAGAGTTAGGTCGTGGCGGCATGGCAACTAAATTATTAGCTGCACGCCGTGCGGCGCGTTCAGGTGCTGTAACAGTAATATTATCTGGTAAAGAACCTGAAAATTTACAACGTCTTGCTGCTGGAACAGCTGTTGGTACATTATTATGGCCAGATGATGAACCTATGACTGCCCGCCAGCAGTGGTTAATGGGCCATATGCCTAAAGGCCGTATTATATTGGATGATGGTGCTGTTAGCGTAATACGGCAACAAGGTCGTAGTATTCTGTCGGTAGGTGTGAAGCAGGTAGAAGGTGAATTTACCCGAGGTGAATTAGTAGTTTGTACTGATATGACGGGCAGGGAAGTTGCTCGGGGTCTGGTGAATTACAATGCTGATGAAGCTAATCGAATTATGGGGCATCCAAGTAGTGAAATTGAGGCTTTATTAGGTTATCTAGATGAGCCTGAATTGATTCATCGTGATAATTTAGTGGTAACTAGTTAATGGAATATTACTGAGTCGACAAATAAATAACAGACATAAAAAAACCGGCATAATAGCCGGTTTTTTTTAAGCGAGTTAAGTCGCTTAAATTATAAAGCGCGAACAGCGTTGTTCAAGCGGCTTTTGCTACGAGCTGCGGCATTTTTATGAATAATGCCTTTGCGAGCCATTTTATCTAATGCTGGAACGGCAGCTTGGTAAGCAGCTGTTGCTTGCTCTTTGTCACCATCAGCGATAGCTGCGTGTAGTTTTTTAATGTTTGTACGCATCGCTGAACGTTGACCAGCGTTAAGTTGGCGGTTGTTTTCCGCTTGACGTGCGCGTTTTTTTGCTTGTGCTGAGTTTGCCAAAGTGTTTCTCCTAAAAATCAGCTATATATCTAAAGAACAGAGCATTATCCTGATTTCTATCGTATTTGTAAAGAAATATCTAACTAAGTCTAAACGAAGCAGATTTCGCTAGGTGGTATGATGTTGAAAAATTTATTTCGGATGGGAATTATGAAAATTATTACAGCAAATGTCAATGGAATTAGAGCCGCTGGACGTAAAGGTTTTTTTGACTGGCTAGACGTACAACAAGCTGATGTGGTGTGTATTCAAGAAACCAAGGCGCAAGTTGATCAGTTAACTGATGATCTGTATCACCCAGAGGGCTATCATTGTTTTTATCATGATGCCGAAAAGAAGGGTTATAGTGGCGTCGCATTGTACTGTCGCCAAAAACCAGATGAGATTATTGTCGGTATGGGGAATGAAGAGTTTGATTCCGAAGGTCGCTATATTGAGGCACTGTTTGGTAATTTGAGTGTAATTTCTCTTTATATGCCATCAGGATCATCAAAAGAAGAACGTCAACAGCTTAAATATCGTTGTATGGACCATATGATGAATAAGTTAGAGAAAATGAAAGAATCAGGTCGAGATTATATCGTGACAGGTGACTGGAATATTGCTCATAAAAATGAAGATATCCGTAATTGGAAAGGAAATCAGAAGAACTCAGGTTTTTTGCCAGAAGAGCGCGCATGGCTAGATACTCTATTTGATGAAGTTGGATTTGTGGATGCATTTCGGGAGTTAGAGCAGGAAGAACATCAATATACCTGGTGGTCTAATCGTGGTCAGGCTCGAGCTAATAATGTCGGCTGGCGGATTGATTATCATGTGTTGTCACCAAGTTTGAAAGGCAAAGTACAGTCCACAGAAATTTATAGGGAAGAAAGTTTTTCAGATCATGCCCCACTGATTATCGACTATGACTATGTGATGCCGACAGTATGAATGAAATTAGTCACCACAAAAGTTGGCTAGAAACAACAAAATCCTTTGCCCACCCAAGAGTGGTGACGATGTTATTTTTTGGCATTTCGGCTGGTCTACCATTATTGCTGATTTTCTCATCACTGAGTCTATGGTTACGAGAAGCCGGTGTTGAACGTGCTGCAGTGACTTACTTTAGTTGGGCAGCATTGGGGTATTCATTCAAATTTGTCTGGGCGCCATTGGTAGATAAATTACCCCTTCCCTTTTTGACTAAGTTATTAGGCAGAAGAAGAGCGTGGTTATTGCTATCTCAAATCATGATCATGATAGCGATTTGTGGGATGGCATTCATTAATCCTGCTGATGATGCACTCACCGCAATGGCATGGGCCGCTGTGTTATTAGGATTTTCATCAGCAACTCAAGATGTCGTCATTGATGCTTACCGTATTGAATCCGCAGAAAGTGATTTGCAGACATTGATGTCATCTAGTTATATTGCTGGCTATAGGATCGGAATGTTGATCGCAGGTGCTGGTGCTTTATTTTTAGCCAGCTATTTGGGTTCCACGATGGGAGAGTACAACTACCTTGCGTGGAAATGGAGTTATCTTGCGATGGCCACTGTGATGCTGATTGGAGTGATAACAACATTAATAGTTTCGGAGCCTGACACCCAGATTAGTGATGATTCAATACATAGTAGACATGATTACCTAGGCTTTTTGTTGTTATTTGTATTGGCTGTGTCAGGGTTTGTAGCCAGTTTTTATTATAGTTCCAGCCTTGCCCAAATATTAAAAACAGATTTGACAGATATTGTCGCCAATAAACATTTAGCAGGATTTGTTATTGAACTGTGTCGTTTGGCTTTTGCATTGACGGTGGCAGTTATTATTGCCAGATTTGTCATCTTATCTGGTGTAATTAAGCAACAACTGGTTGAGCAAACCTATATTGCTCCTGTAAAGGATTTTTTTCAGCGTTATGGCTGGTCTCTGGCATGGCTATTATTAGCATTGATAGGTTTATATCGAATTTCGGATATTGTTTTAGGCGTTATTTCCAATGTGTTTTATCAGGATCTAGGCTTTAGCAAACCAGAAATTGCCAGTGTAGTTAAGAGCTTTGGTTTGTTAATGACTATTGTTGGTGGTTTTCTGGGGGGGATATTAGCTGTTCGTTTTGGAGTAATGCGGATCCTATTTCTAGGTGCATTATTATCAGCATTAACCAATTTATTATTTATGGTGCTGGCCCAATCTGGTCATGACATGGTGATGTTATATGTTGTTATTTCTGCCGATAATTTATCTGCCGGTTTGGCAAGTGCAGCATTTATAGCCTTTTTATCCAGCTTGACCAATATTTCATTTACGGCAGTGCAATATGCAATTTTCAGTTCCTTAATGACCCTGCTACCAAAAATATTAGGTGGTTATTCTGGCACCATGGTCGAAACGATGGGTTATCAACAATTCTTTTTGTTAACAGCATTAATGGGAATTCCGGTATTACTACTTATTATCTGGGCTGGAAAGCGATTTAAGATGAACCCTGTGTCGATAAAATGAAGAAAATTTTCTGGATAGCCTTTATAGCGGCTGCACTGTGGAAGTTCTCAGGTAGTGATGCTGTAGTGCTTGGTCCGGGAGTAAAAGTTACTGAACCACCTGTTCAGTATGACTTAAAACAGGCTGATAGTTTTCAATTCAAGAGCTATCGCATTACACCTTTGGCAGAGTTTCAACTTAAAGGCAAAGTATTAGCGAGAGAAGATTATTCTTTAGGACGAGAAAGTGATTTATCTCCCGTTGATTTTGCATTAGGTTGGCAAAACATGTCAGATGAAAGTGTTTTGGACAAGATCGATATTTCACAATCAGGGCGTTGGTATCGCTGGCGAGTGCAAGAGTTTCCCATCCCTAGAAGAATCATTGAAACTCAGAGTGCCAATATGCACATCATCCCGGCCAATGACAGGGTGGAGGATATGATTGACTTAGTTAAACAAGGTCAGCTTATTGAATTAAAGGGCTATCTTATTCGAGTTGATGCTGATGATGGCTGGCATTGGCAGAGTTCATTAACACGCGATGATACTGGCGCTCATGCTTGTGAGCTGATTTATGTAGAAAGTGTTCTAATTAATTAGAAAAGAAAAAGCCACTATAAATAGTGGCTTAGTGGTTATTCTTTACATAACTAGTCTAAGGTGTAAATTAGAACGGAATATCATCATCCAGATAATCAGCACCACCTTGTGGTGATCCATAATCAGGGCCTGCCGATGGTGATGCCGGTTGTGGTGTTGATGCTGCTTGTGCTTGTGGTGCAGTTGCATTTTGTTGATAAGCTGGCGCACTGCCACCGGCACCCTTGCTATCTAACATAGTCATTTCATTGCCGACAATTTCAGTTGAATAACGATCTTGGCCATTTTGATCTTGCCATTTACGTGTCTGGATACGACCTTCAATATAAACTTGTGAACCTTTATGTAGATATTGTTGAGCTATTTCACCAAGTCGGTTACGTAACACAACACGATGCCACTCTGTACGTTCCTTACGTTCACCTGTTTGTCGGTCTTTCCAGCTTTCTGAGGTTGCTAGTCGTAGATTACAGATCGAGCCACCATCAGGAAAAGCACGACTCTCTGGTTCGGCGCCGAGTCTTCCTACAAGAATAACTTTATTTACTGACATGGTGTGCTCCTTAAGCTTTGGTTATTTTTTACGTAGCTCATTCTACGACGACTAAGTTTTAAATGCATCAGTCGAAAATTCATCCAGTGCATTTGCATCGACTTCATCAGGTGAGAATTTTACATAGGCCACTTGTTCTTCAACTACGACAATCGTTTCAGCCACACCTGTAATAACATTGAGTTGCTGGACAATATTACTGGCATTGCTGTCAGTGACATTATCTAGATGAATAATGCGGGTAGATAAATGTTTGGGTGGTCGCATCGGAAGAATAAAAAATAACCAGATCAGGGTTAAAATTGAACCTGCTATAAACACCCCGGAAAGATCAAATTTACTGAATATCAAACCACCTGCTGCACCACCAATAAACGCACCAACAAACTGGGCGCTGGAATAAATACCCATTGCTGTGCCTTTATTGGCAAGAGGACTTAACTTTGACATCAATGAAGGCAGACTTGCTTCTAGAATATTAAATGCCGTAAAAAACAGCCATAAACAAACAAGTAAGCCGGAGAGGGAGTTGGATAATAAGCTCCAGCCAAGTTGTGCAATGCCAAGCACTGCAATAGCACCGATAAATATCGGTTTCATCTTGCGGCGTTTTTCGGCGATGATAATAAATGGCACCATTGTAATGAATGCCA
>QNEY01000096.1 GCA_003645385.1 Gammaproteobacteria bacterium
CAGGCCAAAATTAGGGATTTTCACTAAACGACTGAATATTTGATAGGTCAAAGGGGCAACACGATAGGTAATAAGATGAGGTACGGCTAATAAGGAAATTTCAAGTGTTACTGTACCTGATGCAGCCACAATGGCATCACAAGCTGATGTCAGTTCATAAAAGTCATCAGAAATCACCTTGATCGGTAGTTCTGTATTAGCCAACAAGGGACTAATTACCGACATTTCCAAGCCCAATGCTAGTGGCAATACTACTTCAACATTTTTATCACGCTGATGAATACGTTCTGCAGCCTCAATCATTATTGGCAATAATGCTTCTACTTCACTGCGTCGGCTACCTGGAAATAAACCTATGACCTGATGCTCAGGATCAATTCCAAATTTTATTTTTGCCTGTTCTGTTGTCAATGTCCTTTTAACAGCATCAACTAGTGGATGGCCAACACAGCTGACCGGCACACCTGCATTTTGATAAATAGGCTCTTCAAATGGAAATAATACTGCCATATGATCAACTACTTTCTTAATGGTTTTCACTCGGCCAGCACGCCAAGCCCATACTTTTGGGCTGATGTAATACAAAACCGGTATGCCTAATTTTTTAGCTTCTTTGGCAAGCTTAAGGTTAAAACCGGGATAATCAACTAACACTAGTAAATCGGGGCGATCCATCTTGAGCAAGTCGACCATTTGGTTAAATATTTTTTTAATCTGACAGTAGCGTTTAAGTACTTCAACCAAGCCCATCACAGCCAATTCAGAAAAATCTACAACAATATCAGCGCCAGCAGTACGCATTTTGTCACCGCCGATTCCTTTTACATTAACTTGTGGTGATACTTGTTTGAGTTCAGCAATCATTCTAGCCGCATGAGCATCACCAGAAGCCTCGCCCACAATGACAACAATATTCTGCTGACTCAAGCTTGGTCTTCTTCAGCATAGCCAACTAACTCTAAGCCAAAGCCGGATAAACCAGTTAGTTTTGTAGGTGTACCCATCACACGCATTTTCTTGACACCCAAATCAGCTAATATCTGTGCACCAACACCAAATGTTCTTAAATCCCATCCCGTTTGATATGAGGACACTATATCACCACGATCTTGTTGCTGATAAAGTTCAACTTTCTCCGCCAGTTGCTTGTTTTGTTGTGGCTGTCGTAATATGACCAGTACGCCTTTCCCAGCCTTCTGAATTTGTGTCATAACAGCATCAAGAGGATGTTGCATTGGTTCTCGTGTAGCACCTAATAAATCAGTTAATGGATCTGCCATATGCACACGCACTAACGTTTCTTCCTCGGGATCAATATTACCAACAACCAATGCTAGGTGAATTTGGCCATTGACCGTATCTTGAAAGCTATAAAGCTGGAACTCACCATATTGTGTTGGCATCAAACATTTTGAAAGCCTTTGCACCGTCATTTCATTTTCCAGACGGTAACTTATCAAGTCAGCAATGGTACCAATTTTCAAGCCATGCGTTTCGGCAAACTGTTCCAGATCTGGACGACGAGCCATACTGCCATCATCATTCAAAATTTCAACAATCACTGCCGAAGGATCTTTACCCGCAAGCTGTGCCAAATCACAACCAGCTTCGGTATGTCCAGCTCGTGTTAATACGCCACCCGGTAGTGCCTTAATTGGAAAAACATGTCCTGGTTGAACAATATCTTTAGGTTGGGCATTTTCTTTTACAGCAGCCGCAATGGTCAATGCACGATCTGCTGCTGAAATACCCGTAGTAACACCTTGTGCTGCTTCGATAGAAACAGTGAAATTAGTCGAATAGGCTGCTTGATTATCAGAGACCATCGCAGACAACCGTAATTGTCGACAGCGTTGCTCTGTTAAGGTTAAACAGATTAAACCTCGACCAAATCGAGCCATAAAATTGATTGCTTCTGCGGTGACACATTCAGCTGCCATTACCAGATCACCTTCATTTTCACGATCTTCATCATCCATGATGATGACTATCTTGCCTTGTTTTATATCATCAACAATTTCAGCAGTTGTATTCAGTTTCATTTGATGAACCCGTTTCTAAGCAATGTTTCATGTGTAATACCAGCATCTTGTTGAGGCAACAACCTCTCCAAGTAGCGTGCAATCAAATCAACCTCAAGATTAACCTTGGTGCCAACCTGATAATTGCTCATTATAGTTTCCTGCATAGTATGAGGAATAATATTAACTTCAAACCAATTATCAGCTACATTATTGACTGTCAGGCTAGTACCATCAATACAAATAGAACCTTTCTCAGCTATATAGCGTTCAAGCCCTGTTGGAACTTCAAAACGAAATTGTACTGAACGAGCAGATTCTTGTCGGCTTATCACAGTGCCTAAGCCATCAACATGACCACTGACAAAATGACCACCCAAGCGATCGCCAACTGCTAATGCTTTTTCCAGATTCACTTCCGAGCCCGTTTGTACTGCTCCCAAACTAGTTCGGTCAAGACTTTCACGTGACACATCAAAACTGAGTGTTGCTCCACTGATATCTACTACCGTCAGACAAACACCATTAATTGCCACGCTATCGCCTAATTTTACATCAGCTAGATCCAACTGTTGTGTGGACACCTGTAGCCGTAGGTCTCCACCTTTAGCTTGTACCACTTCAATTTTTCCTATCGCAGCAATAATGCCAGTAAACATCTATTAAGTTCTCTCGTTATATTCGGGTACAGCAGTAATGCGCCAGTCATTTCCAATGGCGCTTATATCTGTAATATTCAAATTAATATTTTGTGCCATGGTTTTCAATTCCGGTAAATGAAATATGCCTTTAGCATCATCACCCATCAATTTAGGCGCCATATAAATCACTAACTCATCAATCAATTGCTCGCGTAACAAAGCACCATTTAACACGGCACCCGCTTCGACCAAAACCTCATTAATCTCATCTAGTGCCAACTCTGCCAGCAATGCTTGCAAATCAACCTGATCAGCCTTTGCTGGCAAGGCCAATACTTTGGCATTATTACTTAATTCTGAATCCACTACCGTGGCGACCAAAACATTACCATCATTATCAAATAATCTAGCTTGCTCTGATATCCGTAATTGACTATCAACAACTACCCGTAATGGTTGTCTGATTGTCTGGTTATTAGGATACCAATCACCTTCTGGTCTAACTGTTAATGTAGGATCATCAGTTAACACTGTACCTATACCCGTCATAATAGCCGAAGATTGGGCTCGTAATTTTTGCACATCCAAACGTGCTGCTGAACCAGTAATCCACTGACTTTCTCCTGAAACCATTGCTGTTCTGCCATCAAGACTCATTGCAATTTTACTACGTACAAATGGTCGATTTAAACGCATACGCTGACAAAACCCAGGATTCAAACTTTCTGCCTGTTGCTGCATTAATCCTACTGTTACTTCAATACCTGCAGACTTTAATTTCGCAATACCGTTACCGACAACAAGTGGATTTGGATCAGTCATGGCTACAAAAACATGATTTACACCAGACTTAATCAGTGCATCTACACAAGGTGGTGTTTTGCCAGTATGACTACAAGGCTCCAAAGTAATATAACAATCTGCACCTTCAGCCTTTGCACCAGCATCTTGAAGTGCATTAACTTCAGCATGAGCTTCACCCGCCCATTGATGCCAGCCTTCACCAACAATCACATCATCTTTGACGATGACACACCCTACTCTTGGATTAGGATCAGTTGTAAAAAGCCCGCGCTCTGCCAATTGCAAAGCGCGGGCCATATATCGTTCATGAAATAACATTATTATTTTTTGTTGTGACGTTCCTGACAGCGTGGACAGACATGTTCTCCATCCTCCTGCAACCAGTGTAATTTTAAGGCTTCATCAAGTGGCCCTTCAAACCAAGAGCGTCCATCTGTTATTCGTCGACCACCTTCATCACCACGTTGAGTACTACGATTCTGTTCAATATAACGAATGCCTTGTGGATTACACACATCACAAAAGATAATTACTCGAAGCATAGTTTTATTCCTTAGTTACTTGTTCCGCACGTCGTTTCATGCGTTCGATTTCTTCATGGAAAGCATTTACATCCTGAAAACTTCGATAAACCGATGCAAATCGAACATACGCTACTTCATCTAGTTCATGCAAGGCATCCATCACCCAATCACCCACTAAACGACTATCTACTTCTCGCTCACCAGTAGCAATTAACTTGCGAACAATTCCTTTAACAGCAGTATCAATAGCATCAATACTAACAGGTCTTTTTTCGAGTGCTTTTAAAAAGCCTGAACGTAATTTATTCTCATCAAATACTGCACGAGAGTGGTCGCGTTTAATTAACCGTGGCAATGAGAGCTCAGCTGTCTCGTAGGTAGTGAAACGTTCATTACATTCAACACAACTACGTCGCCGCCTAATTGCATCACCCTCGGCCGAAAGACGCGAGTCGATTACTTTAGAATCATCAGCACCACAAAATGGACAACGCATATCTCTATCTCATCCGTATTTTATGAATAAACTGGAAGCTTCTCGCATATAGCCAAGACTTTAGTCTTAACCTTTGCCATTACCATCGCATCACCACGACTATCAATCACATCACACATCCAACCAGCTAGATCTTTACAATCTTGTTCTTTGAAGCCTCGAGTTGTCACTGCAGGTGTACCAACACGAATGCCTGAAGTAACAAAAGGTGATTGAGGGTCATTTGGTACCGAATTTTTATTGATCGTAATATTTGAATCACCTAACCAGGCATCAACATCTTTACCAGTCAACCCTGCTTCGATAAAGCTAACTAGGAATAAGTGGTCATCTGTACCTTTTGAAACCACATCATAACCACGTGCCATAAATACATCTGCCATAACACGAGCATTTTTTACTACTTGTTGTTGATACGTTTGAAATTCTGGCAACATCGCTTCTTTAAATGACACTGCTTTAGCAGCAATAACATGCATCAGAGGACCACCCTGAAAGCCAGGGAAAACTGCTGAATTTAATTTCTTTTCAATTTCAGCATTGGCTTTTGCCAGGATCAAACCACCACGTGGGCCACGTAAGGTCTTATGAGTTGTTGTTGTTGTAATATCAGCTATTTGTACTGGGTTTGGATAAACACCTGCAGCAACCAATCCGGCCACATGAGCCATATCAACGAACAAATAAGCACCTACTGAATCTGCAATATCACGAAAACGTTGCCAATCGACAATGCGTGAATAAGCTGAGAAACCAGCTATAACCATTTTAGGTTGATGTTCTTTTGCTAAACGTTCAACTTCATCATAATCAATTTCACCAGTTTCAGCGTTAAGACCATAAGAAACCGAGTTATATATTTTTCCTGAAGCACTCACTTTAGAACCATGAGTTAAGTGGCCACCATGTGCCAAGCTCATGCCTAAAATAGTATCACCAGGTTGTAATAATGCTAAATAAACAGCTGCATTTGCTTGAGAACCTGAGTGGGGTTGTACATTTGCATAATCAGCACCAAACAATTCTTTAGCTCGATCGATTGCTAATTGCTCCGCTGTGTCGACATATTCACAACCACCATAATACCGTTTGCCTGGATAGCCCTCAGCATACTTATTGGTTAGTGAAGAGCCTTGCGCTTCCATAACTCGTGGACTGGTGTAGTTTTCAGATGCGATCAATTCAATATGATCTTCCTGACGTTGATTCTCAGCTTCAATCGCTTGAAACAACTCATCATCAAAACCAGCAATGCTCATGTTTTTCTTGTACACAGTATTCCCCTGTTTCTACTGTAGAATTAGCGCTATATTCTATCTCACTACGCCCTAAGCTTCTATGGCATAGTAATTTTTTTGTTAATACATTACGGATTGATTTACCCATGAACATATCATTGATAGGAACCGGCTTAATGGGACAGGCATTAGGCGAGCATCTACTTACTCAAGGCCACACATTAACTATATTCAACCGAAGTCCTGAAAAAGTGACCGCATTACAGCAACAAGGTGCTTCAATCGCAAGCTCTGCGCAACAAGCTGTTATCTCCAGTGACTTTTGCCTGTTAATGTTAAGTGATGCAAATGCAATTAATGCTGTTCTTGATCAAATCGATCCTGACATCTTCAGCAACAAAATTATTATTCAAATGGGCACCATTGCCCCGAATGAATCTCGTGCCATAGCTAAACGTATTACCGACAATCATGGCCATTATTTAGAATGCCCAGTGTTAGGCAGTCTTCCTGAAGCCAGAATGGGCACATTAATTCTAATGGCAGGTGGTGCTGTTGATGATTATCAAACCGCTTTACCCTTATTAAAAATTATCGGGAAAGACCCTCAACACATTGGTGGCGCCGGCCAAGGAGCCACTATTAAACTCGCTATGAATCAATTAATTGCAGGATTAACTTCAAGTTTTGCATTAAGCTTGGCTTTAGTAGAAAAAGAAGGTATTGAAACCGAACAGTTTATGAAAATTGTCAGAGACAGTGCTTTATACGCCCCCACCTTTGATAAGAAACTTGAACGGATGCTACAACGTGATTTTTCTAATCCAAATTTCCCGACCAAACATCTAGCCAAAGACACTAGGTTATTTTTATCAGTTGCCAAACAACTCGGTTTAGAAA
>QNEY01000097.1 GCA_003645385.1 Gammaproteobacteria bacterium
ACCTTCAGCTTCATCATGTTGATACTCAACATTACCAGACTGACGACGTTGCTCTTCAACCGCTTCCACATCTTCTGGCTCAAGTACTTGTACCCGAGAGATCAATGAAATCACATCATGTTTGATACGTTCCAGCATCGATGTGAACATTTCAAAAGCTTCACGTTTGAATTCTTGTTTCGGGTCTTTTTGTGCATAACCTCGTAAATTAATACCCTGACGGAGATAATCCATCTGTGCTAAATGTTCTTTCCACTGAGCATCTAGAGTTTGCAAAGTAATTGCTTTCTCAAAATGACGCATTAATTCACTGCCCGTAGTTTGCTCTTTAGCCTGACATGCTGCTTCTGCCGCTTCCACAATACGTTGACGTAAAGTTTCCTCATGTAATTCATCGTTTTCCTGCAACCAGTTGGCAATACCCAACTCTAATGCAAAATCTTCAATCAACGTTTGTTCTAAACCTTCGATATTCCACTGTTCATCGATACTGTTAGGTGGGATATAGATACTGATCACATCATTCAAAACATCTTCACGCATAGAAATAATAGTTTCGGACACCTCTTCTGCCGCCATTAATTCATTGCGCTGTTCATAGATTACCTTGCGTTGATCATTGGCAACATCATCAAACTCAAGTAACTGTTTACGAATATCAAAGTTATGCCCTTCAACTTTGCGTTGTGCATTTTCAATTGCACGTGACACCCAAGGATGTTCAATAGCTTCACCTTCTTCCATGCCCAATTTCTGCATCAGACCAGCCATACGTTCTGACGCAAAGATACGCATAAGGTTATCTTCTAATGATAAATAGAACCGGCTTGATCCTGCATCACCCTGACGCCCAGATCGACCCCGTAACTGATTATCTATTCGGCGAGATTCATGCCGCTCTGAACCAACAATATGTAGGCCGCCAGCCGCTAAAACTTCTTTATGTCGAGCTTGCCATGCTTGCTGGATTTTCTCTTTATCTGCATCACTAGCATCGTCAGCCAAGGTAGCCAATTCTGCATCAAGACTTCCTCCCAACACAATATCAGTACCACGACCAGCCATATTGGTTGCAATAGTTACTGCACCAGGACTACCCGCTTGAGCAATAATGTGAGATTCTTTTTCATGGAATTTAGCATTCAATACTTCATGTTTAATTTTAGCTTTTTCCAATAATCCATGTAGATATTCTGAGCTTTCAATTGTTGCCGTTCCCACTAATACCGGCTGTTTACGCTCAATACAATCCTTAATATCTGCAACAATAGCTTCGTACTTCTCTTTTGGAGTTAGATAAATCTGATCAGCTCCATCTTTACGTACCATTTCTCTATGGGTAGGGATAACGACGACTTCAAGTCCATATATTGACTGCAACTCAAATGCTTCAGTATCAGCTGTACCCGTCATACCCGACAGTTTTGCATACAAACGGAAATAGTTTTGGAATGTAATTGATGCCAGAGTCTGATTTTCGTTTTGAATTGCCACACCTTCTTTGGCTTCTACTGCTTGGTGCAAACCTTCAGACCAACGTCGACCGGGCATAGTACGACCGGTGAATTCATCAACTATTACTACCTGGTTTTCTTGAACAATATAATCAACATCACGTTGAAATAAGACATGAGCACGTAATGCAGCAGTGACATGATGCATCAAGCTGATATTAGCCGCATCATACAAACTTGCATTCTGTTCTAAAATTCCTGCTTGCGTTAATAGATTTTCAATCTTTTCATGACCAGCTTCGGTGAAATGAACCTGCTTAGCTTTTTCATCAAGGGTATAATCACCCTCAACTTCAATCTCTTCACCCTCTCCAATTTGTCTTGATAAATTTGGAATTAGGGAATTAACACGTTGATACATTTCAGAACTATCTTCTGCTGCTCCAGAAATAATCAATGGTGTTCGAGCTTCATCAATCAAAATTGAATCTACTTCATCAACTACAGCAAAATGCAATTTACGTTGTACTTTCTCTTCAAGACTAAACGCCATATTGTCACGCAGGTAGTCAAAACCAAACTCGTTATTGGTACCATAAGTAATATCAGCAGCATAGGATTCACGACGTGTGTCTTGATCCATGCCAGAAACGATTACTCCTGTAGTCAATCCTAAAAAGCTATAGAGTTGACTCATCCACGCAGAATCACGTTGAGCAAGATAATCATTCACTGTGACGACATGAACACCTTCGCCTTCAAGTGCATTAAGATATACCACTAATGTTGCAACCAGTGTTTTACCCTCACCGGTACGCATTTCTGCAATCTTGCCTTCATTAAGTATCATGCCACCAATCATTTGCACATCGAAATGGCGCATTTCTAATGCCCGTTTCCCTGCTTCACGTACCACTGCAAATGCTTCTGGTAAAATATCATCTAACGTTTGACCATCAGCCAGTCTTTGACGAAATTCAATTGTTTTCGCTTGTAATGCAGCATCATCAAGTTGTTCAATATCTGTTTCAAATTTGGTGATCTGCTCTACGATTTTACGCAACTGTTTAAGCACCCGTTCATTACGGCTACCAAAAATCTTGCTGAAAAACTTGCTTACCATTACTTCACTACCTGTATTTTGACGGAACTTCCGCCCAGAAATTGTTCAAGAAAAATCGCGTGATTATAACGCGTAGAGTGTGCTAGGTCTAAGATCTTTTATTACAGATGGAGCTTAAAACTAAAAGTTCAAGCCGTGAACTAACGTTTAACAAAGTTATATGGATTAACTGTTTTGCCATCACGCAGTATTTCAAAGTGAACATGGGGACCTGTAGAGCGGCCTGTAGACCCCATTGATGCAATTACTTGTCCTTTTGCTATTCTATCACCCACTTGTACGTTAAGTGCCTTATTATGGGCATAGCGAGTGACATAACCATTACCATGATCGACCTCTATCATTTCACCATAACCACCACGTTTACCTGTCCAGCTGACCATACCATCCGCTACGGCATATATATTACTGCCAGCTTTGCCAGCAAAATCCAATCCATGATGAAATACTTTTTTGCCATTAAATGGATCAATACGATAGCCATAATATGATGAAGTCCAACCTTCTTTAATTGGTTTTCCACTTGGGATAGCCGATTCAATATTATTCTCAGTAATCAGATAGTCTTGTAATTTTCCTAGCTGTGTTGATTGTTGACTAAAAATATTTTCTAATTCAACAATATGACTTTGAAAATCATCTATTGTCACACTTGTACCATCGATATCTATACCACCTTGAGCTGGTGACGTATCAAGTACATAAGAAGCGGTATCCAAACCTGCCATACTTGCTAACTCTTCAGTTATAGCTTTTAATCTAATAGCTTCTGCCTGCAACTCACCAATACGTTTAGCATAATATGCTTGCATCTCAGATTTCTGGACTACATGCTGTTCAGGAATTGAGCTTACTTTCGATTGAGACTGTATTGAAACATATTCAACGATCGTGACCGGTGTTTTATTTGACCATTGATAGATCATTGCTGCCAAGACAATTACAACAGAAACAATCAATAGGCCAGATACTAATTGTACTGTAGGTGAGATATTAAAATGCTTGTGACTCGTACTATTTGGTGAAATAATGATAACTTGCATATTTATCCTTTACGATATCAAACATACACATCATGACTAGACAACCAGAGAGAATAGATTCGGTTTGCCAGCAAAACTCTTCGCTTTACAAACTATCACAACGTGCTCGATTTTTAGCAGAACTCAATCACATTTTACAACAAACTTTACCAACACAGTTTTCAGCCCATTGTCGCTTGGCAAATATCAAAGATGAAACACTTATTATTCATACAGATAATGCCTCATATGCCAGTTTAATCCGCTTTCAGGCCCCAGTTCTATGTAAAACATTGTCAACAGAGCTAAATATAACGATCAGGAATTTGGAAGTCAAAGTCAGACCTTTTTATATTCCACTGCAGAATAGTCACAAAAACACTCTATCATTACCGAGAACAGCAGCAGAGACAATACAACATACAGCACAATCTATAGAGGATGGACCACTTAAAACTGCTCTTGAAAAACTAGCTAAACGGTGTAACTAGTACTTTATGCTAGGTAACAATAGATGATGCAGGACGACTAAATAAAATTGGTGCATCTTTTTCATCTTCAAAGCTAACCAATTCCCAAGCATCTTCCTGCTCTAACAATTTTCGCAATAATTTGTTATTAACTTCATGGCCAGATTTATAGCCACTAAATTCACCGATCAGGCTATGGCCAAGTAAATATAAATCACCGATAGCATCCAATACTTTGTGGCGTACAAACTCATCTTCGTAACGCAGACCATCTTCATTTACTACTCGATAATCATCAACAACAATAGCATTATCAATACTACCACCTAGGGCAAGATTATTTTCTCGTAATTTCTCGATATCTTTCATAAAACCAAATGTACGAGCACGACTTACTTCTCGTACAAATGATGTTGATGAAAAATCGACTTCAACATTTTGAGGGCGTCCGGTAAATGCCGGATGCTGGAAATCAATCTCAAAGCTCACTTTAAACCCATCAAAAGGCTCAAATTTCGCCCATTTATCACCATCTTCAAGGAGGACTGTTTTTTTAATTCGTATAAATTTCTTGGCTGCAGATTGTTCTTCAATACCCGCTGATTGTACTAAAAACACAAAGGGTCCAGCACTACCATCCATAATGGGTACTTCTGGTGCATTCAAATCAATATAGGCATTATCGATGCCCAAACCAGCGAAAGCTGACAATAAGTGCTCTACCGTTGACACTTTATGTCCTTGCTCAACCAAGGTTGTTGATAAAGCTGTTTCACCTACATTTTCAGCTTTTGCTACAAATTCAATAACAGGGTCTAGATCAACACGCCTGAAAACAATACCTGTATCAGGCGCAGCAGGACGCAAGGTTAAATAAACCGTATCCCCACTATGCAAACCGACACCGGTCGCACGAATCACATTTTTCAATGTTCGCTGCTTTATCACAGTGCGCCCCTCCTTAAATTTGTTAACTATTAAATCATGATATCACATGCTCATTTGCTACACCTAGGCACTAGGTCTAGGTTTTAATCAGCTTGTCTACGTAAAAATGCTGGAATATCCAAATATTCCATATTAATATCGCTGTTTGCAACTTGCTTTTGTTGATCTTGCTCTTCATTACGAAGTACTGTCGGTTTATCGTAATCAATATCAATATCAACCGCTTTTTTCACGATCTCAATTTGTGGTGTATCCACGGCATCGGTCAATGACACTTTTACAGAATTTAAAGCCCCTAACCCTGTCGCAACCACTGTTACACGCAATTCATCAGTCATTTCCGGGTCAATAACGGTTCCTACTACTACTGTTGCGTCTTCAGATGCAAAATCTTTAATCGTATTACCCACATCTTCAAACTCACCGATAGTCATATCAAGACCAGCTGTAATATTAACTAAAACACCTCGAGCTCCTGATAAATCAACATCTTCCAGCAAAGGACTAGATACCGCATGTTTAGCAGCTTCTATCGCACGATTCTCACCCGTAGCCTGCCCGGTGCCCATCATAGCCATACCCATTTCAGACATAACGGTACGTACGTCAGCAAAGTCAACGTTGATCATTCCTTCGCGTGTAATAAGTTCTGCAATACCTTGTACCGCACCTAACAACACGTCATTAGCAGCTTTAAAGGCATTAAGAAGACTCATTTGCTTACCAAGTACTGCTAACAATTTTTCATTAGGAATGGTAATTAATGAATCTACATGTTGACCTAATTCATCCAATCCTGAATCAGCTATTTTCAACCGCTTAGCTCCTTCAAATGGAAACGGTTTAGTGACTACAGCAACCGTCAAAATGCCCATTTCTTTAGCTACTTGAGCAACAACTGGGGCTGCACCTGTACCTGTTCCACCACCCATACCAGCGGTTATGAATACCATGTCAGCACCTTTAATCACTTCCATGATACGTTCACGATCTTCCAGAGCTGCTTGACGACCTATATCTGGATTTGCACCAGCACCAAGCCCTTTGGTGATATCTGTGCCTAATTGCAATTGTGTTGTTGCAGCACTTTTTCGTAGTGCTTGAGCATCAGTATTCGCACAAATGAAGTCAACGCCTTCAATTTCACTTGCAACCATGTGTTCTAATGCGTTACCACCACCACCGCCAACACCAATTACTTTGATGACCGCGTTCTGTGTATATGTATCGATTAGTTCAAATGTCATTTTTCTCTCCCCAGTTTTTTAATTTTTTAAAAATTATTACTTATATAAATCTCAGAAATTACCTTGAAACCAGCTTTTCATTCTTTCCAACATAGATTTAAAACCACTACCCATTTTTGTATCAGACTGCCCTACCGCTTCATCTTCATTACCAAACAACAACAAACCTACTCCAGTGGCATGTATTGGATTTCGCACCACATCAACCAAACCACCTACATGTTGTGGCATACCTAGTCGTACCGGGAGATGAAATACCACCTCAGCCAACTCAATAACTCCTTCCATCTTGGAGCTTCCGCCAGTGAGTACAACTCCAGCTGCCAACAACTCCTCAAAGCCA
>QNEY01000098.1 GCA_003645385.1 Gammaproteobacteria bacterium
CAGCAGAGATAAAACCGCCCGAAGTATTAGAAGAACATATTTCTAAAGATGGCACCCGTAAATGGATTGTTCGATTGTCTTGTGGGAATTCGGTCGAAACAGTCTATATCCCTGAAGGTACGCGAGGTACCTTATGCGTGTCGTCACAGGTAGGATGTGCTCTTGCCTGCACCTTCTGTTCAACGGCACAGCAAGGCTTCAACCGTAACCTTGAAGCCAGTGAAATTATTGGTCAGGTTTGGTTGGCTAACGAATATTTGGGTAAAGACCCAAAAGGTAATCGTGTTGTCACAAATGTTGTAATGATGGGAATGGGGGAGCCATTGGCCAATTACAATAATGTAGTAACTGCAATGAATTTGATGCGTGATGATTTAGCCTATGGCATTTCATGGCGACGCGTGACTTTAAGTACATCTGGCATGGTGCCAATGATCGATAAGTTACGTGAAGATTGTCATGTCAGCTTGGCAATTTCATTACATGCTGCCAATGACAAGTTACGTAGCGAAATTATTCCGCTAAATGACAAATATCCTATTGCTGAATTACTCGCGGCCTGCAAACGCTATGTTGATGTTCAACAGCGCCGTCATATCACGATTGAATATGTATTACTGGATGGTATCAATGATTCAATTCAGGATGCGAAAGATCTGATGTGTATTTTGAAAGGATTACCAACCAAGATTAATTTAATTCCCTTTAATCCCTTCCCTGGCACTAATTATCATTGCTCTTCAAAAGCAGTAATTGCTCGATTCCAAAAACAGCTATTAGATGCAGGTTTTGTAGCAACAGTGCGTAAAACACGTGGTGATGATATTGTTGCAGCCTGTGGTCAACTAGCGGGTGAAGTACAAGATCGTACCCGGCGAACACAACGGATATTACAAGCAGAGGTTCAGGTAGCACAATGAAGAATTTTTTTGCCGTTTGGATAATTATATTATCTACCAGTATATTGGTTGCTTGTCAGACTACTGGTTCAACCGACAGCTCTAATATACCTGATTCTCAGAAGGAACAATCACAAAGTAAAGCAGCTGATATTAATATGCGTCTAGGTGTGACATATCTCCAAAGCGGGGATTACGAATCTGCACTAGAGAAGTTGAAAAAATCATTAAGGCAAGATCCAAACCTAGCAACAGCTCACAATGCAATTGGATTACTATATCAAACGTTAGAGGAAAACACGCTTGCCGAAAAGCATTTCAAAAAAGCAGTTCAACTTGAGCCAAAATACTCAGAAGCACAAAATAATTTAGGTGTGTTTTTGTGTCAACAAGGTCGCTATGAAGATGCCGAACAACATTTTTTGGCAGCGATAAAAAATCCTTTATATCACAGTCGTGCACATGCACTAGAAAATGCAGGTTTGTGTGCTAATAAAATCCCTGACTTTACACTTGCTGAAGACTATTTCCGCAAAGCATTACAAATCAATCCGAACCTCAGTAAATCGCTGCTGAAAATGGCCGATCTTAAGTACCAAAATATTGATTACTTACAAGCCCGTGCCTATATTCAGCGTTATCATTCAGTAGCTCAATGGACACCCAAAGCACTATTGTTAGGAATAAAAATTGAAAGTAAGTTAGGTGATAAGGATGCTGTTTCTAGTTATATTTTACTGTTGGAAAGTCAGTTTCCTGATTCCAATGAGGTTTTACAAGTTAAAAAGGGGAACTATTGAATATGATTGATGATAAGGAACAAGAAATTTTAATAGGTGAGTCTTCAAATAGCACCAGTATTGGTGAGCAGCTTCGTCAAGCACGTGAAGAAAAAAAACTAACACTTGCAGAAGTTGCTGCTTTACTTAAATTAGCATTAGATACACTGACTAAGTTGGAGGCCGATGATTGGGAAGCTTTACATGGCCGTACTTATGCTCGTGGATACTTGATAAGTTATGTGAAATTCCTTGGTTTATCTGAAGATGAACTGTTATCTACATTTAACACAGAATATAAGCCCACAGAAATAGAAAAAACAGGTCCTCAGAAACTTAACGATGACACTGATTTCCCATGGCTACCTGTAATAATGATAGTAATTGTTTTAGTGATTACTTGGTTTGCTTATCAGCAGTGGCAGGTAACAGAGAATGATGGTGCATCTGTTTCGGAATTGCAGAGTAATGAGCCAAGCAATGAACAAAGTGCAGTAGATACTTTCTATTCCAGTGTAGTTGAGCCTTTACCAAAAAGTGATAGTGATATCGATCAAGTATCACCTGAAATTCCTGAGCAAAACAATGAAAAAACATCTCAATCTGAACAGCAAAATCAGACTGAGAGTAAATTATCAAGGCTGATGATTTTAACTGGCCAACCTATAGATATTGAAGTTCTACAAACTGACTTGGTGAAGTTTAATTCAGGAGTCGAAGCTTAATGGAATCACCATCGTATGTGACGCGAAGAGTATCTCGTCAGATAATGGTGGGAAATGTACCTGTCGGTGGTGATGCGCCAATAGCGGTACAAAGTATGACAAATACTGAAACCTGTGATGTGGCTGCCACTGTCGGTCAGATTAAAGCATTACAAGATGTTGGTGCTGATATTGTGCGTGTTTCTGTTCCATCTATGGATGCGGCAGAGGCATTTGGCCAAATTAAACAGCAAGTAACAATACCTCTTGTTGCTGATATTCACTTTGATTATAAAATAGCATTACGTGTCGCTGAACTAGGTGTTGATTGTTTACGAATCAATCCTGGTAATATCGGTCGCGAAGATCGAGTGCGTCAAGTAGTGGACAGTGCCAGAGATCATGGTATTCCGATTCGAATTGGTGTTAATGCTGGATCATTGGAAAAAGATTTACAAAAAAAATATGGTGAACCTACACCAGAAGCACTAGTCGAATCAGCGATGCGTCATATCGATATTCTTGATCGACTTAATTACCCTGATTTTAAGGTTAGTTTGAAAGCATCTGATGTATTTATGACTGTTCATGCCTATCGCAAATTAGCCACTCAAATTGAGCAACCTTTACACCTTGGGATTACTGAGGCTGGTGGTTTGCGTTCTGGTTCGGTGAAATCTGCAATTGGATTGGGAATGTTATTGGCAGAAGGCATTGGAGACACAATTCGGGTATCTTTAGCTGCCGATCCTGTTGAAGAAATTCGTGTTGGTTTTGATATTTTGAAAAGTCTTCGGATCCGAAATAAAGGCATTAATTTGATTGCATGTCCATCATGTTCTCGCCAGCAGTTCGATGTGATTTCAACAGTAAATGCACTGGAAAGTCGACTTGAAGATATTTTGGAACCAATGGATGTTGCAGTAATAGGTTGTATTGTTAATGGGCCAGGTGAAGCAAAATCGGCAGCAATTGGCTTAACAGGTGGAGAACCAAACCTACTTTATGTTGATGGTAAGCCAAATCATAAGGTCGAAAATGAGGCATTAGTTGATGAGTTGGAACGCGAAATTCGACAACGTATTGTTCGTCAACAGCAAATAAGCAATCCAGAAAAAATTATACCCATAAAGGATATTAGTTAAGCGTGGCAGAGATTATCCGTTCTATTCGGGGGATGAATGACATTCTCCCAGATGTAACACCATATTGGCAGGCAGTAGAGCAAACATTAAAAGATGTTCTTTCTGCATATGGTTATCAAGAAATCCGTTTTCCCATTGTTGAAAAAACAGAGTTATTCTGTCGTTCTATTGGTGAAGTCACTGATATTGTCGAGAAAGAAATGTACACCTTTGCAGATCGCAATGGTGATAATTTAACATTGCGTCCAGAAGGCACTGCTGGTTGTGTACGGGCTGCTATGCAGAATGGTTTATTAAATCAAACGCAACGCTTGTGGTACATGGGACCAATGTTTCGCCATGAACGTCCTCAAAAAGGTCGTTATCGTCAATTTCATCAGATAGGTGTTGAAGCATTTGGCTTTAATGGACCGGATATTGATGCTGAAATGATATTGATGACTGCTCGCTTGTGGAAACAGCTAAATCTGACAGGCTTAACGTTACAGATTAATTCACTGGGTTCTACTGATGCACGCTTGGCATATCGCGATAAACTAATTACTTATTTTGAAGCGCATAAAGGTGAGTTGGATGAAGATAGTCAACGTCGTTTACATAGTAATCCACTAAGAATTTTAGACAGCAAAAATACAGCTATGCAAGCACTGAATGATGCTGCACCCAAATTATTAGATCATCTCGATGCTGAGTCGAAGCAAGATTTTGAAGTACTGTGTCAAACACTGGATGCCGCGGGTCTTGATTACGAAATTAACCCAAGGTTAGTACGTGGTTTAGATTATTATGGGAAGACAGTATTTGAATGGGTGACTAATCACTTAGGCTCACAGGGTACAGTCTGTGCAGGTGGTCGTTATGATAGCTTAGTCGAACAATTAGGTGGCCGTGGTGCTACCGCAATTGGTTTCGCTATTGGCTTGGAGCGCTTAGTCGCTTTGCTTGAAACAACTGAATCACTTCCTGAAATAACTGGGATAGATGCCTATATCGTAGCTGTGGGCGAACAGGCTGCCAAACAATCATTGCTATTGGCCGAGCAGTTACGAGATGCAATTCCTGAATTGAAGTTGATTACTCACTGTGGTGGTGGTAGTTTTAAGAATCAATTTAAACGTGCAGATCGAAGCGGTGCACGTTGGACTCTCATTCTTGGTGATGATGAAATAAGCCAACAAGTTGTTGGTGTAAAAATTATGGCAACAGGTGAGCAGGAAACTATCGCTTGGGATGCATTAGCAAATTATTTAAATCAATAATATAGAAGAAAAATATGACACCTTTAAATATACCTGAATGGCAATCTCTAGAACGTCACTATTCTGATATCAAATATCTCTCAATGCGTGAGGAATTTGCACTTGATTCAGGTCGATTTAATCGCTTCACAGTGCGTTGTGAAGACCTATTACTGGACTACTCGAAAAATCGTATTACAAAAGAAACTATGCAAAAACTGGTTGCATTAGCAAATTCAGTTGATATGTCTGGTTGGATTGAACGCATGTTTTCTGGTGAGGCGATTAATAACACCGAAGGTCGTGCTGTATTACATACTGCTTTGCGTAATCGTAGTAATACGCCAGTAATGGTTGATGGCGAAGATGTTATGCCAGCAGTAAATGCTGTCTTAGAACAGATGAAAAAGTTCTGTAACCAAATCCATAGTGGAGAGTGGTCAGGGTTTTCTGGTAAGAAAATTACCGATATTGTAAATATTGGGATAGGTGGTTCTGATTTAGGGCCAGCGATGATCTGTGATGCCTTAGAGCCGTATGGTGTTGAAGGTATGGGTGTCCATTTTGTGTCGAATGTGGATGGTACGGATCTTAGTACAGCATTGGAAAAGCTCGATCCAGAAACTACATTATTTGTAGTTGCCTCTAAGACATTCACTACCCAGGAAACATTGACTAATGCGGAGTCTGCAAGGGCATGGTTCCTAAAATCGGGCTCTCAACAAGATGTTGCTAAACATTTTGTCGCTGTTTCAACTAATGCTGCGGCTGTCGCTGAGTTTGGTATTGATACCGACAATATGTTTGAAATTTGGGATTGGGTAGGCGGTCGATATTCATTATGGAGTGCAATTGGCTTACCTATTGCTTTGTACGTTGGTATGGAGAACTTTGAACGCCTGTTGGATGGTGCGCACACGATGGATAATCATTTTCGGAATAAACCATTTAAAGAAAACATCCCTGTTATCATGGGCTTATTAGGGGTTTGGTACGTCAATTTCTTTGGTTCTCAGACTCAAGCTATCGTACCTTATGATCATTCTTTAGCTCGATTTCCCAATCATATGCAGCAATTAGATATGGAAAGTAATGGTAAGGTAACAAATCGTGATGGCAAGAGAATAAGCTACAAAACAGGACCTGTTATTTGGGGAACACCAGGAACTAATGGGCAGCATGCTTATTTTCAATTGATTCATCAGGGAACACAATTAATTCCGGTGGACTTTGTATTACCCGTAAACAGTCATTATCCTGAAGTCGATCATCAATCTATTTTATTAGCTAATGGTTTAGCACAGTCAGAAGCCTTAATGAAAGGTAAAAATGCCGAAGAAGTGCGAGCAGAATTAGTCAAAGAAGGTTTTGAAGGTGAGGCGCTAGAAGCATTATTACCTCATAAAGTTTTCACTGGTAACCGTCCAAGCAACACATTGCTTTTTGCTAGGTTATCACCTGAAATGTTAGGCAAGTTAGTGGCATTATATGAACATAAAGTATTTGTTCAAGGCATTATCTGGAACATTAATTCATTTGATCAATGGGGTGTTGAATTAGGAAAACAGCTTGCTAAAGCAATTTTGCCTGATTTAAAAGATGATAGTGAGATTTCAATACACGATAGCTCTACAACCAGTTTGATTAAATTGATTAGAGAATTAAGACTATAAATTAGCCTTATAGAAATGTCTCCTTCCACAAGCCAATGTGGAGGGGTATATATAGTAATATTACCGTCTTATTATTGGTCTAACAATGTGCTTGTTAGACC
>QNEY01000099.1 GCA_003645385.1 Gammaproteobacteria bacterium
CTTGATGATATTGATCTAGGTCCTGATGACACCGGCAGCCAACAAGATGATGACGATGTTAAAATCGATGACACCCCTGTTGTTCGTTTTATCAATGGTATTTTAACTACTGCGATCAAGGCAGGTGCTTCTGATATTCACTTTGAACCCTATGAAAAAAAATACCGTGTTCGTACCCGTATTGATGGAATACTCCATGAATCCAAGACAGCACCGACCGCACTTGCAGGTCGAATTGCAGCTCGCTTAAAAGTATTGTCTCGCATGAATATTGCCGAACGCCGTGTTCCTCAAGACGGTCGGATGCGACTTAAATTATCCAAAACAAAAACCATTGATTTTCGTGTCAACACATGTCCAACTTTATATGGAGAAAAGATCGTATTACGTATTTTAGACCCGACCAGCGCACAACTTGGGATTGACGTATTGGGTTATGAAGAAGACCAAAAGAAAATATTCTTGGACACCATGCATCAACCTTACGGCATGATCCTAGTTACTGGTCCAACAGGTAGTGGTAAAACAGTATCACTTTATACCGCACTTAATATCCTTAATACTGATGGCAGAAATATTTCCACTGCCGAAGACCCAGCAGAGATTAGCCTGTCAGGCATAAACCAGGTCAACGTTAACCCTGGTATTGGCCTGACATTTTCTGATGCATTACGTGCATTCCTGCGTCAGGATCCAGATATTATTATGGTGGGTGAGATTCGTGACCTTGAAACAGCTGAAATTTCAATTAAAGCAGCACAAACTGGTCATATGGTACTTTCTACATTACATACTAATGATGCACCCCAAACACTGACTCGATTAGCAAATATGGGAGTTCCCCCTTTCAATATCGCATCTGCTGTTTCACTGATTATTGCCCAAAGATTGGCTCGTCGCTTATGTTCTAATTGTAAAACACATGATGATCTCCCGAATGAAGCATTATTAGAGGAAGGTTTCACCCAAGCACAAATTGATGTGGGAGTGACTATCAATAAACCTGTTGGCTGTGATAGTTGTACTAACGGTTATAAAGGTCGTGTCGGAATTTATCAAGTGATGCCTATTTCTGAAGCAATGGGCCGTATTATTATGGAAGGCGGTAACTCAATGCAATTAGCAGACCAAGCCAAAGAAGAAGGTATTGCTGATCTTAGAACCTCAGGTCTCAAAAAAGTGGCGGCTGGTTTAACTAGTCTTGAAGAAATCAACCGTGTAATCAAGGAGTAGTTCATGGCGCAAGCAAAAAAAGCCAAGAAACCGCAAATGGACCCTGTTTTTGTCTGGCAGGGAACAAATAAACAAGGACGTCGTATTAAAGGTGAACAATCTGGTGTCAATATAAACGCAGTCAGATCTGCACTCCGACGCCAGGGTATTACACCGATCAAGATAAAAAAGAAACCTAAGGATTTGTTTGCGGCACGAAAGCCTCCCATCAAACCTGCAGATATTGCTGTATTTAGTCGTATGTTAGCCACAATGATGTCATCTGGTGTACCACTAATGCAAGCCATGCAAATTATTGGTGAGGGTCATGAAAATGCCAGCATGCAGGAAATGATTCTTGCTATTAAGACCGATGTCGAATCAGGCACCAGCTTGGCTGAATCACTGGGTAAATTCCCTTTGCATTTCGATGATCTATTCGTCAATTTAGTCAATGCTGGTGAACAGTCCGGTACACTGGAAACGCTATTACATGAAATTGCAGCATATAAAGAAAAAACTGAAGCACTGAAAGCAAAAATTAAAAAAGCATTAGTTTATCCAACTTCTATTTTGGTTGTTGCCTTCGTTGTTACCGCTATTTTAATGATTTTTGTAATCCCACAATTTCAAGAGCTATTTACCGGTTTTGGTGCTGAATTACCTGGATTAACCCTAGTTGTTATTCAAATTTCTGAAATCTTTACCCAATACTGGTGGCTTATCTTCGGCAGTATTATCGGAACAGTCGTGGGAATTATGCAAGCTAAAAAACGATCCCGTAAAGTGCAGCATTTCTTTGACCGATTACTACTAAAAATTCCAGTTATCGGGGAAATAATGGAAAAAGGTGCTATTGCCCGTTTTGCCAGAACATTCTCAACCATGTTTAAAGCTGGTGTTCCACTTACTGAAGCGATGGATTCAGTTGCCGGTGCTACCGGTAATATTGTTTTTAGTGAAGCAACTATTGTGATGAAAGATGAGGTATCTACTGGTACTCAATTAAATGTTGCCATGAAACAAAGTGATTTATTCCCAAACATGGTGGTTCAAATGGTTGCTATCGGTGAAGAATCCGGTTCACTTGATGCCATGCTAGCAAAAGTTGCTGATTTCTTTGAAGCTCAGGTTGATGATGCGGTCGACAATATGACCGCCCTGATGGAACCGATGATTATGGCTTTCCTAGGTATTGTAATTGGTACACTAGTTATCGCTATGTACTTGCCTATATTCAAACTTGGAGCCGTTGTATAAGGCATGGCATTTATTGAACTGTTACAAACGACACCATCATTATTTATCGCTGTTGTAACTTTTTGGGGCTTGCTTGTCGGTAGTTTCCTGAATGTTGTGATTTACCGTCTGCCTATAATGATGGAACGTGAATGGCGAGCACAATGTAATGAGCTTAACGGTAAAGACTCTAGTCCAATAGAGCCATTTACTCTCAGCATTCCACGTTCACGCTGTCCCCAGTGTGGCCACGTAATTACTGCATTGGAAAACGTTCCTGTCATCAGCTATCTACTTTTAGGCGGCAAATGCAAACAATGTAAGGCTGCCATCGCTAAACGCTACCCATTGATTGAAGCCTTAACAGGTTTATTATCAGGTATTGTTGCCTGGCAGTTTGGTTTCGACTGGGCATGTGCCGGTGGATTATTACTAACATGGTCACTCATAGCTCTCACCTTTATTGATGTTGACCATCAATTATTACCCGATAGTATTACTTTACCTTTATTATGGGTCGGCATTGTGTTTAATCTATTTGCTGTCTATACCGATCTGCAATCTAGTGTTATCGGTGCAATTGCCGGCTACATGACACTCTGGCTAGTCTTTCATAGTTTTAAGCTTATCACCGGTAAAGAAGGTATGGGTTATGGTGATTTCAAATTATTAGCTGCCTTAGGTGCTTGGTTAGGCTGGTCTTTCTTGCCTTCGATCGTTTTATTATCTTCTTTAGTCGGGGCTGTCATTGGAATTGCTTTGGTCGTTTTCCGTCAGCATCAGCGAGATATACCCATTCCCTTTGGACCTTATCTGGCAACGGCTGGCTGGATTGCCCTAGTTTGGGGTGAAGCAATTAACACTACTTACCTCAACTGGGCAGGTATCAGCTAAAACCAAATGTTAAGAGTGGGGCTCACTGGCGGTATTGCTAGCGGTAAATCAACCGTTGCTGAACTATTTTCCCAATATAGTATCCCAGTTATCGATGCAGATCTCATTGCCAGAAGGTTAGTAGAACAGGGGCAAGCCGCCTTTGAGGATATTGTGCAGACATTTGGAAACCAAGTATTGGATATTAATGGTTCGCTGAATCGACAAATCCTTCGCCAACTTATTTTCTCTGATACTGTGGCAAAACAAAAATTGGAAACCATCCTACACCCAAAGATCCGTCAACAATTACTACAACAAAGCCAGGCTTGCAATGCCATCTATTGCATATTAGCTATCCCATTACTATTTGAAGCAAATATGACTGATCTTGCTGACCGTGTATTAGTAGTTGATGTAGAACCAGCACTACAACTTGAACGCCTCTGCCGACGAGATGATATCTCAGAAAAACAAGCTCACAATATTATCAAAAACCAATGCGATCGCCAGCAACGCTTAGCCATTGGAGATGATGTTATTGTTAATGATAGCTCCATTGATTCCCTCAAACAGTGTGTCGATAAACTGCATCAATCATATCTTTCGTTAGCAAAAACTTCAGCTATCAGTTGCCAGCACAGCGATAGTCATGGACAATAGCGTTTTTGTATTGTTTAACAGTTAATTGCCTGTGTCCGACACTATAATTTATGAACAACCGCTCAATGAGCGCATACGCACATTTCTCAGACTTGAGTTTTTATTTGCGCGCGTTGATCAGGCATTAACAGGGAACACCGAGTTACAAAATCGTGATGCTATAGATGGTTTGCTCAATATTCTGACAGTATTTGAACGCAGTGACCTGAAATCAGAAATTATTAAAGAACTAGAACGACTGATTGAGACCCTATCAGCATTGGAAAATAGTCCCGGCGTTGATAGAAAAGCACTGGATGACTTGCTGTCTGAATTAGACCAAATCCTTGATGGACTCCAATTGAAAAAATCAACTATTGGTCAAAGCTTACGTGATAATGATTTTTTATCTACTATCCGCCAACGTTCCAGCATTTCAGGGGGCACTTGCGATTTTGATCTTCCTGCCTATCATTTTTGGTTACGACACACGACCGATCAAGATCGAAAACAACAACTAATCGAATGGTTAGAGTCGTTTATAAATGCAAGAGCCGCTATTAATATAACACTCAAATTAATTCGAGAAGGTAGTGGTTTTACAAATCATATTGCATCTACTGGACTTTACCAACATACTCTTGAAAATGACCAATCCACTCAACTCATCAGAGTCAAAGTACCAAAAGAATCCTCTTTTTATCCAGAAATAAGTGGTGGTAAACATC
Organism: Gammaproteobacteria bacterium; assembly: GCA_003645385.1. Taxonomy (GTDB): domain Bacteria; phylum Pseudomonadota; class Gammaproteobacteria; order Nitrosococcales; family Methylophagaceae. Next base: position 4,695 of record QNEY01000099.1, read on the forward strand.
GGTTTACTGTCCGTTTTATGCTGTTTGATCTCAACCATCGAGCCCAACAAGTCGATTATGATGTTGATTTCTCATTAAGCTGTTGTGCAATGTAATCATGGTTAAAACAGTTAATTGTCCACAATGTGATAAGGCAGTTCCTTGGCGGGACGAACAAGCTTGGAAACCCTTTTGCAGCGAACGTTGTAAATTAATTGATTTAGGTGACTGGGCTTCTGAAAGTCATCGTATTGCCGGAGACCCTGTACTCCCACCAGAAAACAATTCTAACGAATTTCATTAAACCTACAATTTATTATAGCGTTTTTTAAAGCTGCAATAATAGGCACATTAGCAGCTGGGAATTCTTCTGTTTTCAATGCCTCGATGGCACACCATCGTAAAGACTGACCTTCACAACCTTTTGGCTGACCTAGATATTCTGTGACCAACCAAACATCTAGAAATACTGATTTATCGCCATAGTCATGAGCCACCTTAATTAATGGTCTTGACTGCATAATTTGCAAACCAAGCTCTTCTTTTATCTCACGGCTTAGTGCATCATGAACATATTCTTGAGACTCAAGCTTGCCTCCAGGAAACTCCCAAAGTCCACCTTGATGTTGATCTTTATGACGAAGAGCAATGAGTACTTCACTATTACTATTTACAATAACTGCAACAGCCACATGAACAGGCATAATGAATATAGCTATTTATCTACCAGAACATATTTTGTGCCACAATACGGACACAATATTTCACCTTTTGATTTGATATCAAGAAATACACGGGGATGTGCATTCCATCCAGCTATATCTGGCATCGGACAACTTAATGGCAAGTCTTTGTTAGTTACTTCATAACGACGTTCAGTACAGGCTTGTTGATCTTCAGTCATCTTTGTAAAACCTCAGTCATTATCATCTTTGATTAAATAGGAAGTTGTAACATCCTGTCTAAAGCTAATTTAGCTTGTTCTGCCGTCTCTTTATCTACAGATACCTGGTTCACTACATTGCCTTCAACCAGATTTTCCAACACCCATAATAAATGCTGTGGGTCCACTCGGAACATGGTTGAACACATGCAAACTGTCGGTGACATGAAGTGCACCGATTTACCCTCAGATTGAAAACGTTCATGCAGGCGATTCACCAGATTTAACTCTGTACCGACTAGCCAGCGTGTATTCGGTGTACTGTCAGTAATAGTATTAACAATATATTCTGTTGAACCAACATAATCAGATTTTTCACACACTTCAAAGCTACATTCTGGATGTGAAATAACTTTGGTTTCTGGATATTTCTCCAGAAAATCATCAATTTGTTGGGGCTGGAATATTTGGTGAACAGAACAAAACCCCTTCCATAAAATGATCTTGGCTTTACGTATTTCCTCAGCTGTTAAACCACCCATCGGTTTATCAAAATCCCAAACAACCATCTCATCCATAGGAATTCCCATCCGGTGACCTGTATTACGACCAAGATGTTGATCTGGGAAAAATAATATCTTTTCACGCTTTGAAAATGCCCAATCTAATACATGAGGTGCATTAGTTGATGTACACACAATGCCACCATGTTTACCACAGAAAGATTTCAAATCTGCTGCTGAATTGATGTAGGTAATAGGTGTAACAGTCTCATCGGGAGCCAATACTTCAGCCATTTCTTGCCAGGCACGATCAACATTAACTCGATTCGCCATATCGGCCATCGAACAACCAGCGGCCATATCTGGCAATATTGCGACTTGCTCGGGTTGGGATAAAATATCAGCAACTTCAGCCATAAAATGAACACCACAGAATACAATGTATTTAGC
>QNEY01000100.1 GCA_003645385.1 Gammaproteobacteria bacterium
GCCATATGTGTTTAATTATAATTTGGGACGATTATTAAGCTATGGTATTGCCGGAGTGATCGTTGGTCTACTGAGCGCTCCATTGACAGCATTTAATGGTCATTTAGTACTGCGATATTTTTCAGTCATTGTGATGATTGCTATGGGACTTTATTTGGCCGGTTGGTTCCCAAAATTTGCACATATGGAACGGTTAGGTGCTCCAATTTGGAAATGGTTACAACCTGTTGGCCAGAAATTATTGCCCGTTCGAAAACGATCTCAAGCATTTTTATTAGGCATGGTCTGGGGCTGGTTACCGTGTGGCTTGGTCTATGCTGCGCTAGCGGTTGCAGCAACGGTGGGCGAACCGGTTAAAGCCTCACTGGTTATGCTGGCATTTGGGGCTGGTACTTTGCCGGCAGTCATGGGGGCAGGCATGTTCACAGGGCTTTTGGCTTCTATGGCAAGGGCAAAACATTTAAGACAAATTGCTGGTGTATTGATTATCGCAATGGCATTAGCTACGGCATTGTGGCCTATGGACCATAATAGCGATCATAGTAATCACGTTCAACACAGTGAACATGTAAATCATACAATGCAGGGCAGATAGAGATATGAAGCAGATATTAGGGCAATCCCCAGAAATAACCCACATACTCCGAACAATCCCGATGATCGCTGCTAGTGATGCCAGTGTCTTGATTTATGGTGAGACAGGCACGGGCAAAGAACTGCTTGCACATGCATTGCATTCGGAAAGTCGTCGTCATGACAAACCTTTAATAACGGTTAATTGTGCTGCTTTACAGACTGAAGGTATTGAGATTGACTTGTTTGGTCGGTGTAACATGGAGGGTGAGATAGAGCATCATGGTCGATTATTGGCAGCTGATGGAGGCACTGTTTTTCTAGATGAAGTGGATGCTTTGCCATTATCAGTGCAAGCTAAGGTACTGCGATTTTTGGAGGCAGGAGAATGCCAGTTACAAGGTAGTCATAAGTTACAGCTGGCAAATGTCCGTATTTTGGCAGCTAGTAGTGCCAACTTGCAGCAAGAGGTGACCAAAGGGCATTTTAGGGCAGATTTATTTTACCGTTTGCAAGTCGTACCGATCACAATGCCTGCGTTAAGAGAGCGCAGCGAGGATGTTGCCTTATTACTACGATATTTTGGACGAGAATTAGCTGAAAAGAATGCAGTTGTCCGCTATTCGAAGGATGCGGAGCATTGTTTGCGAACTTATAAATGGCCAGGAAATGTACGAGAGTTAGCTAACTTTTGCCAGCGAATGGCATTGCTGAATCCAGGTAAGATGATTCAACCCGAAGATTTACCACCTGAGATGATGCCGGAAGTAGCGGCTAGTAATCATGTGTTTTCTTTGCCACCAACAGGAATTAAGTTAGCACAAGTAGAATTAGACTTAATTGAGCAAGCCTTGGAAATGGCGGCAGGGAATCGTTCACGTGCTGCCCGCTTGTTAGGCATCAGTCGTGATACCTTGCTCTACAGAATGCAGAAGTATTCCTTGTCGCCATGAGACCTGGCTTATATTAAAGTGGTAGTTAATTAAGATTTAAATTTGCAGGGGCGTGCATGAAACAGTATTTGGATTTGTGTCAGAGAATCATTGAACAGGGCACATGGATAGAAAATAAGCGTACAGGTAAACGGTGTTTAACCGTTATTAATGCAGATCTTGAATATGATATTTTCAACAATCGATTTCCTCTTATAACCACTCGAAAAAGTTATTGGAGGTCTGCGATAGCCGAGATACTAGGCTACATCCGGGGCTATGATAATGCTGCTGATTTTCGTGCTTTAGGAACAAAAACCTGGGATGCCAATTCGAATGAAAACGAACAATGGCTTAATAATCCTTATCGTAAGGGTGAAGACGATATGGGTCGAGTTTATGGTGTTCAAGGTCGTAGTTGGTTAAAGCCTGATGGCAGCCCTTTGGACCAGCTTCGGAAATTGGTAGATAACTTGTCGAATGGCGTGGATGACCGAGGTGAAATTATTACCTTTTATAACCCCGGTGAGTTTCATATGGGTTGCCTAAGGCCCTGTATGCATACTCACACCTTTTCACTATTGGGTGATACGCTTTATTTAACATCATATCAGCGTTCATGTGATGTACCATTGGGTCTGAATTTTAATCAAATCCAAGTATTTTTCCTATTAAAAATTATCGCTCAAATTACGGGTAATAACCCTGGTATGGCTTACCATAAAATAGTAAATGCTCACATTTATGAAGATCAACTGGAGTTAATGCGTGATGTACAACTTAAGCGTATTCCTTTTGATCCACCAGAGTTACATATTAATCCTGAGATAAAAACATTAGAAGATTTAGAAACGTGGGTCACGCTTGATGATTTTGAAGTTACTGGTTATCAGTTTCATGAGCCCATTCGCTACCCCTTTGCAGTTTAATTATCATCATTGCCATCAGAACCTTAAGGTTTAGCTAAGGAAAAAAGTGTTTTATAGCAGTATCAAGTTACTAGGAGACACAGATGAGGTTAAAAAAACAAGAACAATTAACGGTATATCCTGTTTGGGACAAGACAGTACGTATTTTTCACTGGGTAAATGTTTTGTGTGTATTGGGACTGATTGCGGTAGGCACGGTAATTTTAAATGCTAAAGCCTTGGGTGTAACCACTGACGGTAAGATTTTATTAAAAACAATGCATGTCTACATAGGCTATGTCTTTGCAGTGAATTTGGCGTGGCGCGTCGTATGGGGTTTTATTGGTAGCCGCTATGCGCGCTGGTCTGCGATGTTACCAGTAGGAGCAGAATATCGTGCTCAGCTCAGAGCTTTTATTGAGGGAGCAAAATTGGGTAGGAAAGTTGGCTTCCTAGGCCATAATCCAATTGCACGCTTGATGGTTGCATTGTTGTTGTTATTGCTTAGTATTCAGGCTTTAACTGGTTTGGTGCTGGCGGGTACGGATGTTTATATGCCACCTTTTGGAAACACAATAAAAGAATGGGTAGCGACCGATCAGTTTACGGTAGAGAGCGTGAAACCCTATTCAAAAGAAGGGATTGATGAAGTGGCTTATAAAGAGATGCGAGATTTTAGGAAACCCTTTATTACTACTCATTACTATGTGTTTTATATTTTATTGGTATCAATTGTATTGCATTTAATTGGCGTAGTGGTGACAGAGTTACGGGAGCGAAATGGATTAGTGTCTGCAATGCTTACCGGTAAAAAAGTCTTTGCTGAGAAACCATTTGATGTGGATTAATTGTAGATATGTTTTGTAGGGTTATTTTAGATTCAGAATAAAGCACATTCTTTTCTAAAGAAAATACTTTTAGTACCGTTACCTTATGTTGCAAGTAAGTCTATTACTAAAAAAATTAATGAAGGCCTAGAAGATGAAAAAACAGTTAATGCTAGTGACGTTATTATTGGCTATAACACCGGCAGTATTGATGGCCTTAGTGGTCAGTTGGATTTTTATAAATTCTGACCAAGCTACATTAACAGGCTCAACTATAATCGGCTTATGTGTGGGGATTGCCGCTGTCATTGCCTTGACAGCGCTTGTTGGTAGAAAATTGGTTCAATTGATGCTTGAGCCGCTTAATTATATTGTGGGTTCATTAACGTTCATTGCTAAAGATATTGAGCGGGGTGATGTCGATCTTACCCAGCTTCTTCAACCACCAGGCAAGACTAAAGTAGGACAAGCTTTGGCAAAAGGCACTAATACCATGTTGGAAAAATTTGCTGCTACATTGAAAGAGTTTAGTGAAGCGACTAATAGTATTTCAGTCTCAACACACACAGTTAGTACTTTGGTCAATGAATCCAGTCACAATATGCGGACCCAACGAGTAGAAACGGATCAAGTTGCGACAGCAATTACAGAGTTATCTGCTTCAGCAGAAGAAGTATCACGAAATGCTCAATTAGGTGCTGAAGCAACAAAAGTGGCAGATGAAGAAGCCCAAAATGGAGCCAAAATTGTTAATGAAGCAGTTGATACGATTCAAGAGTTGGCCGGTAGTCTTTCTGATGCTTCAACAGTTATTCATAGCCTAGAAGATGATAGTGAAAGTATCGGTTCAGTTTTAGCTGTTATTCAAGGCATTGCTGAGCAAACAAATTTGTTAGCTTTAAATGCTGCAATTGAGGCGGCACGAGCAGGTGAACAAGGGCGAGGGTTTGCTGTAGTTGCTGATGAAGTCAGAACCTTGGCAAGTCGAACCCAAGTTGCGACAGAAGAAATCAAAACAATTATTGAACAATTACAAGCACGGTCGAAAGAAGCTGTGGCTGTGATGACTAAAGGGTGTGACAATGCTAATAGTGGTGTTGAAAAAGCAACAGCGGCTGGCAAGGCGCTAAATGATATCGCAACCAAAGTAGCGGATATTGATGATATGAATGCTTTGATAGCAACGGCAGCGAGAGAACAATGTTCAGTAGCCGAGGAAGTGAATCAAAGCGTGATTCGGATTAGCCAGCTTACTGAGCAAACTACAGAAGGTTCCAGTCAAGCATCACAGGCATCTCAAGAGTTAGAACAACAAGCTTCTCGGTTGAAGGAATTGGCTGCTCAGTTCAAGGTATAAGCTCCGTTCTGGTGTTGGTCGGAAACATTTTCTAATTCAGGCTAATAACCCTTGCTCGGCTAAAGATATAGTTTCACCATCTCCAACTACGATGTGATCCAATACGCGGATATCAACAAGCTCAAGTGCTGATTTAAGTCGTTGAGTAATATGCTGATCTGCTTGACTGGGCTCGGCAATACCTGATGGGTGGTTATGGGCAAAGATAACGGCTGCCGCATTATGCGCTAGTGCCTGTTTGACGACTTCGCGAGGATAAACACTGGCACCATCAATTGTGCCTCGAAATAGCTCTTCAAAAGCGATCATGCGATGTTTATTGTCGAGAAAAAGACACGCAAAGACTTCGTAGGGATAGTGACGGAGACGCTGTTGTAAATATTGTCGGGTTGTTTTGGCATCAGTGAGCGCATCGCCACGTGTTAGGGTGGATTCACTATGACGCAGGCTCATTTCTAAAATAGCTTGTAGCTGAGCGTATTTAGCAGGACCCAAACCATGTTGCTGACAGAATTGTTTTTGGTCGGCTTCAAGTAATGCCCGTAGGCTGCCAAAATGGGTCAAAAGTTGTCGAGCTAATTCAACGGCAGACAAGCCTGTTACACCTGTTCGTAGAAAGATTGCTAACAGTTCAGCATCAGATAATACCTGGGCACCTTGTTGCAGTAGTTTTTCTCTTGGTCTTGCATCTGCAGGCCAGTCCTTGATCGCCATGAGTCGATTCCATTCGATGATGTAAGTAGAAACTAATTTAGCATACTGTTTTTAGCAAAAACAAGAACTTGTTTTGAATTAAAGCCTCAAAAATAGTATCCTATCTGACCTTTTTTATGATTAAAGTAGATGGCCGGTAAACTATATATTAGGACCTTTGGGTGTCAGATGAATGAGTATGATTCATCGAAAATGGCAGATGTTCTTGCACAATCACATCAGTTAGAAATAACGGATGTGGCTGAAGATGCAGACGTGTTATTGCTTAACACCTGTTCAATTCGTGAAAAAGCACAAGAAAAAGTGTTCCATCAGCTTGGGCGTTGGAAGCGCTGGAAAGATGATAAACCAGACTTGGTTATTGGTGTTGGTGGCTGTGTTGCCAGCCAAGAAGGTGATGCGATCCGTCGCCGTGCACCTTATGTTGATTTGATTTTTGGCCCACAGACATTGCATCGGTTGCCCACAATGTTGGATGAGGTTAAAAAAAGCCATCAACCACGCATTGATATTTCATTCCCTGAGATCGAGAAGTTTGATAATTTGCCAGAGCCTAAGGCAGAAGGCCCAACTGCTTTTGTGTCGATTATGGAAGGCTGTAGTAAATATTGTACCTTCTGTGTGGTGCCTTTTACTCGTGGTGAAGAAGTCAGCCGCCCGGTTGACAGTATTTTGACTGAGATCCGCGGCCTTGCTGTACAAGGTGTGCGTGAAGTAAATTTATTAGGTCAGAATGTAAATGCTTATCAAGGTGAACTTGATGGCGAAGAACATGCTGATTTGGCGTTATTGATCCATTATGTGGCAGCAATTGATGGCATTGACCGTATTCGATTTACTACATCTCATCCGGTAGAGTTTTCTGATAGCCTAATTGAGGCATTTTCTGAAGTTCCGGAGCTTGTTAATCATCTTCATTTGCCAGTTCAGTCAGGTTCAGATCGCATTTTAGCAATGATGAAACGCGGCCATATGGTATTGGAATATAAAGATAAAATTTGCCAACTGCGTGAAGTTCGACCAGATATCAGTATGTCGAGTGACTTTATTATTGGCTTCCCCGATGAAAGCGATGCTGATTTTCAGGCCACGATGGATTTGATCAATGACATCAAGTTCGACCATTCGTTTAGCTTCATTTATAGCGCAAGACCCGGTACTCCAGCCGCAGCATTTATTGATTCAGTAC
>QNEY01000101.1 GCA_003645385.1 Gammaproteobacteria bacterium
CCGGAATATAGGTTGAGGCAATGCCTTAAGGATGGTCATGCGCAAACTGATTATTTTTTCTGCAGTTACATTATCCTGTTTTTATTCTATGGTTGAAGCAGAGTCAGATTGGCAGTATTGCGATATCACTGTTGATACAGGTTTCTTACCTTTTGTGGCTAACCCTGAAGAAAGTGCGATTGATGTAAAAGCAGATAATGCACAAGTAGTTGAAGATGGTACTTCTGTCTTCACAGGTGATGTTATTGTTGAGCGAGGTGGGCAAGAACTTAAAGCAGATCGAGTCACCTATAATCAAGTGTCTGGCGATGTAACTGCTCAAGATAATATACGATTACGTGATAGTGAGATTATTCTTGATGCTGAGCAAATAGAATGGTCCTTATCTAAAGAAGAGGGTGTTTTGTTTAATGCCGAATATCGGTTGCGTGAAAGTCATGCCCGAGGTGAGGCTTCTTATGTACACCGTGTACACCGCCAAGGTGAAGTACGTACCGATCTTGAAGATGCAACCTACACGACCTGTACTCAGGGTGATGATGCTTGGTTGTTAGCAGCCTCAGAAGTTAATTTAAATCATGAGGAAGCAGTAGGGACAGCCAAAGGTGTTGTAATTCGGTTGGCTGATTACCCTGTTTTCTATACACCATATATTAGTTTTCCGTTGAATGATGAACGTAAATCTGGATTTTTAATTCCAACGGTCGGTAGTACAGATAAGACTGGTTTTGATATTGCTACCCCTTATTATTGGAATATTGCACCCGATATGGATGCCACTATTACGCCTCGATATATGTCTGATCGTGGGTTAATGCTAATTGGTGAATATCGTCATTTGACTGAACGTAGTCAAGGTAAAATAGGAGCAGGTTTCTTATCCAGCGATAGTATGAAGGAGGATGGTTCAAATTTAAATCCTAATTATGAAGAAGATCGAAACCATTTCACTATGCAGAATACCAGTAATTTTTCATCACGCTGGACAAGCAATATTGACTATAACTATGTATCAGACGACGAATATTTAGAAGATTTTGGAAAAACCCTGAGTTTCGCGAGTACAACCCATCTTAACCGGAAGGTTGATGTGAATTATTCTGGTAATAACTGGGATTTCATTGGTCGCCTGCAAGGCTTTCAAACTTTGACTGATGTTGACGACCCATACAAACGATTGCCCCAATTATTATTACGAGGCTCATTGCCAGATCAAGCTATGGGGCTTACTTATGGTTTAACTACTGAATATGTTGATTTCGACCATAATGACAAAGTTTCTGGTAAGCGATTTGATTTGGAACCATCTGTAAGTTTACCGTTAGAATCTGTGTCGGGCTTTGTAATTCCACGTGTAGCATTACGCCATACTCGATATGATTTGTATGATAACGTTACTAACGGAATAGATGACACGCCTACCCGAACTTTACCTGTTACTAGTATAGATAGTGGTTTGTTTTTTGAACGTGAGTCAGGTGATTACACTCATACATTAGAGCCACGCGCTTTTTATCTCTATATTCCTGAACGTGATCAATCAGATATACCAGTTTTTGATACTGGTTCGAAGACATTTAATACGGGGCAGTTATTTGCATATAACCGATTTTCAGGTAGTGACCGTGTTGGTGATGCTAATCAACTCTCTTTATCGTTAACATCTAGATTGATCGATCAGCAAACAGGTCGTGAAAATCTTCGTGTCAGTCTAGGACAAATACAGTACTTCAGTGATCGTGATGTGGTGCTTCCTGGTGATGCAGTTGAGACTAGTTCAGGTTCTGATATGTTGGCTGAAATTGTAGCGGCAATAACCGATGAGTGGTCTATTGGTAGCGAGATTCAGTGGAATCCACACAGTGCTACATCTAATATGTCAGCTATAGAAATGCGTTATCGTGGTGATAATGATCGCTTGTTGACCATGTCTCACCGTTATCGCCGTGACGATGTGACTAATTTGGAAGGATTAGAGCAAATTGATATTTCAGGTCGTATGCCATTTAATAAAAATTGGAGTGTAGTGGGCCGATTTTATAGATCCTTAAAGGAATCTCGAACATTAGAATCATTGGCAGGGATTGAATATCAAAGCTGCTGTTGGGCGACACGATTGATTGCCAGAGATTATGTTAGTAACGTGGAAGACGATGACCGAAATTTGGCAATATTTTTTCAAATAGAATTAAAAGGCTTAGGCAACTTCGGTCAAAATACTCAAGATGTATTAGAGAATAGTATTTTAGGCTATGGGTCATAAAATAAAATTGAACTAGCTTGTCTACTTGCTGTCTTTGTCTAGTGATAACTACACATAGTTATTTAATATATAAATAATTTTAAAATGCATTCGAATCGTACATTTTAAAATGCGAAAGGTATAATGCGCGCGTTAACTTTTTTTTTGGGTTTTTCATGATTAGAATTTTACTGTTGGCCTTATTTCTGATTGGCTCAGTTTGTGCTGAACCATTAGATCGTATCGTTGCTGTGGTAGACGATGATGTGCTTCTGGAAAGTGAACTTGTGGAAATGGAGCGTACTGTTATACAGCGACTTCGCCAACGCGATGCCGCAATGCCGCCACCGGATGTTTTACGCAAACAAGTATTAGAACGTCTTATTCTTCAGAAGTTACAAATACAAAGGGCTTCAAGAATTGGTGTTCGAGTTGGAGATGATGCACTAAATGCAGCTCTTCGTCAGATTGCTGATAATAATAATTTAACACTACGTGAGTTCCGTAATGCTTTAGAACAAGATGGTTATGACTTTATTACTTTTCGTGAAACGATTCGTGAAGATATGATCATCAGTCGTTTGCGCAAGAGTCAGGTAGAAGACCGTATCGTAGTATCTGACCGTGAAATTGATAATTTTTTGGCAACACAGTCCGTCCAAAAAGGGGGGGGGGATGAGGAATATCATCTATTACATATCCTGATTAGTGTGCCTGAAGCAGCCTTACCAGAACTAGTACAAATTTCACAAGCAAAATTAAATCAGGTACAAACTTTACTAAACGATGGTACTGATTTTTCTGAAGTTGCATCAAGTTATTCAGATGGACAGAATGCATTAGAAGGTGGTGACTTGGGGTGGCGAAAACAGGGTGAACTGCCATCATTATTTGCTGAGGTGGTACCAACGTTATCTATTTCTGAAGTGAGCGATGTTATTCGTAGTGGTAGTGGCTTTCATTTGGTGAAATTAGTGGACAAAAAAAGTGGTGAGGTTCATTTAGTTAAACAAACATTAGCTAGTCACATCCTTATAAAGACAAATGAATTAACAACTGATAAAGATGCAGAGACTAGGTTGAGCCAATTGCGAGAGCGTATATTAAATGGTGAAGACTTTGCTGAATTAGCCCGTTCTAATTCAGATGATACCGGTTCAGCAATTGAAGGCGGAAGCCTTGGTTGGAGTAGTCCAGGAGCGATGGTTCCTGAATTTGAAGAAGAAATGAATTCCTTGTCTGATGGTGAAGTCAGTGAGGTATTTAAAAGTCGTTTTGGTTGGCATATTATTAAGGTATACGAACGACGCGAAGAAAATATGGCAGAAGAATTTAATCGTGGGAAAGCACGAGAACAAATTCGTAAGCGAAAAATTTCAGATGAATTAGAAAGTTGGCTACGCCAACTACGAGATGAATCACATGTTGAGTATCGCAACCTTTGAGCAGTTGTTCACGAATTGCTATAACAGCTGGTGAACCTGCAGGTATCGGTCCCGAACTTTGTGTTCAAATAGCACGACATCAATACAAATGTGAATTAGTAGTGGTTGCCGATCCGGTTTTATTGAGGCAACGAGCTGATAGCTTGGGCTTATCTATTGAGTTTGAACAGGTTGATTTAAAACAACCTGCAACAGCTTCCCCAGCAGGTGTGGTTCGTTATTTACCTATTGAACTGGAGGTGGCAAGTCAAGCAGGTATCTTAGATAGCCGAAACGCGACCTATGTTTTGAAGACATTACAAATAGCGCTAGATGGCTGCTTATCTGGAAAGTTTGCAGCAATGGTTACTGCACCAGTTCATAAAGGTATTATCAATGAAGCCAATATTGCTTTCACTGGCCATACCGAATTTTTAGCCAATGGTGCCAATGTTGAAAAGGTTGTTATGATGCTTGCAACACCATCGTTAAGGGTGGCACTGGCAACAACACATTTACCCTTAGCCGCCGTGAGTGCTGCTATTGACCATCAATCGCTATCCCAAGTCATTGCTATTCTAAATCAAACAATGAAAGAGCAGTTTGGAATTAAGAGGCCACGAATCGCAGTATGCGGTTTAAATCCTCATGCTGGAGAGAATGGTCATTTAGGGCGTGAAGAAATTGATGTAATTAACCCTGTTATTGAACAATTTAAACAACAAGGATTAGGTATTTCAGGTCCTTGGCCTGCAGACACTGTGTTTGTTGAAGATAATTTACAGGATTTTGATGTTGTTTTAGCTATGTATCATGATCAAGGCTTACCTGTATTAAAACATCAGGGCTTTGGTAAAGCCGTCAATATTACTTTGGGTTTACCTTTTATTCGGACGTCTGTTGATCATGGAACGGCCTTAAACCTTGCTGGTTCAGGCCAAGCAAAAATTACTAGTTTACAAGCAGCGATTGAAGTGGCGCAGGCTATGATAAAAATCCAGAGGGTGCCATAAGTCAGTCAAAACATTAGCTAAGAGCTAGGATATATTGTAGAAAAAACCCTTCTCTTACATAAAGATACCATATTATTCAATAAGGCAGGTTGCTACGAAATCTGACTGGTGATGATGGCACTGGTATGTTTTTCCGTCGTAAAGATGTCAATAGCCAGTCTGACTTAATTGCTGCACGTTGGTATAAAGTGAGTGATACTTCCTTGTCAACAGTACTGACTAATCGTTTTGGAACCTCAATTTCAACAGTTGAACACTTAATGGCGGCATTGAAGTTGTGTAACATTGATAATTTGGAAGTGGATGGTCCGGAAATTCCCATTATGGATGGTAGTGCCAGACCATTTGTAGAAGTCATACAAAGTATTGGTACCAGACCGACTAATACCGCCAGAAAAGCAATCTGGATACATAAGAAAATTGAAGTACGTGATGGTGATCGAATTACTTCATTATTGATGATATGGATGTCAGTACCATTGTGCATTTATGAACAATGTATAGTCGGGTCACTTTATTGGTTGGTTTTGTTGTTGGTATAATTATCAAAATTTACCGATGTGAATATCGGAGCTATAGGTAGTTTCTGTGGATAAAATCACTTTTGGGTTGTATAGTTGCTTGATAATAAAGAGTTTTATATGGAGAGCACGTTGATTCATAAAGCAAGGAAACGTTTCGGTCAGAACTTTTTACATGACCAGCATGTTATTTCTGATATTGTGGCTGCGATTGATCCACAGCCAGGTCAGCATTTGGTTGAAATTGGTCCCGGACGAGCCGCATTAACGGTTCCATTATTACAAAGTTGTGATCAGCTTGATGTAATAGAGCTTGACCGTGACTTGGTACCTTTATTACAGGCTAAGTTGGCTGGATTTCCACATTTAACAATTCATCAAGCTGATGCCCTGGCTTTTGACTACTCTTCATTAGTTGAACGGGGTGAGAAATTGCGTGTTATTGGAAATTTACCCTATAACATCACCACACCATTATTATTCCATTTGCTGTCACAAGCTTCGTATGTTGAAGATATGTGTTTTATGTTACAGCGTGAAGTTGTCGAGCGAATTTGTGCGCAACCAGGGTCTAAAACCTATGGTCGATTAAGTATCATGGTGCAATATCAATGTGAAGCAGTTCTTTTGTTTATTGTGCCACCTGAGGCATTTGATCCAATACCTAAAGTAGAGTCAGCAATCATTTATTTACGACCACTTGATAGGTTTGTTGGTGGTGACGTCCCAATTGATGCACTCAATACAGTGGTCACTAAAGCCTTCTCACAGCGTCGAAAAACCATTTCTAACACACTGAAAAACATAGTGTCTCAATCTGTTCTACAAGCAGAGAATATTGATTTACAACAACGTCCGGAGACAATTAGTGTCAAACAATATGTTGCAATTACTCGAGCATGGCTGACAGAAAAAGAGGTAAGTAATTGATGATTTATTAAGGCATGATTTTTGATCTGAGGCCTGAATGTAGCCACAATACCCAAAGAGATTTTTGAAAAGCATGATTACTCTCTTGACACCTTGTTTTTGCTGTAGTTAGATAGCTACTTCCCATGGGCAATGGGCTGATTAATGCTGCTGGGACTATAACTATTATTAATAATAATGAGGAATTAAATTGTGAATAAATCTGAATTGATTGATGCAGTTGCAAGTGCTGCAGATATTTCAAAAGCAAAAGCAGCATTAGCTGTTGATGGTATGACTTCTGCTGTAACAGGAGCGTTAAGTGGTGGCGATCAAGTAACATTGGTTGGCTTTGGAACATTCTCTGTTAGAGAC
>QNEY01000102.1 GCA_003645385.1 Gammaproteobacteria bacterium
CCTGTAATTCGAGCATGTTAATTATTTTTTGCTTCATATCAATATTTCAAACAGTTTTTTAGTTGCGCCAATAATAATCAGAAAAATAACATCAATCAAATATAATATTACAGGCAAAAAAAAGCCCCGGTACTTTTTCAGTAGCGGGGCTTTTTGTGTTATTTATTGCTTAACGGTTGCAAATGTACATTGTTACTTCAAAACCGAAACGCATGTCTGAATATTCTGGTGTAGTCCACATAATAAATACCTCAATAAAGTTTTTAAATTCTTAACCGAATAATTCCGGCTTTCACGGTTCCCACTATACGTACATCGTAAAAATTCAGTTAGCGGAAAAAACCTGAAGTCACTCGGGATTTTCCTTAATCTAAAACTGGCTCACGCATTGTTACAAATTCTTCAGCTGCTGTTGGATGAATACCAATTGTTGCATCAAAGTCTGCTTTCGTTGCTCCAGCTTTGATTGCAATAGCAATGCCTTGCATAATCTCACCCGCATCGGCACCAACCATGTGCACACCTAATACTTTGTCACTATCTCCATCGACTAACAACTTCATTAATGTCCGTTCATCAGATCTACTAATAGTATGTTTCATTGCCTTAAAACTAGATCGGTATTTCACTACATTAGAATATTCAGCTCGTGCTTGCTCTTCAGTAATACCAACCGTGCCAATATTGGGCTGACAAAAAACAGTGGTCGCGATATTACTGTAATCAACTTTACATGGTTCATCGTTATACAGTGAACGTGCAAGAGCCATCCCTTCAGCCAAAGCAACAGGTGTTAAATCCATTTTTCCCGTTACATCACCTAGTGCATAAATACTGCTCTCGCTAGTTTGAAAGTTATGGTCAACCTCAATATGGCCATTATCAGTTAACTTGATATTGACACTTTCCAAGCCTAAATTCTGCAATTGTGGTTTGCGACCCGTAGCATACAAGACTGCATCAGCTTCAATAAATGAACCATCCAACAGATTAACTTTTAAGGAATCATCTACTTGTTTTTCTATGGATACCACATCGGTGTTACAGCGTATATCTACACCTTTCTTTCTAATTTCTTGGGCAGCAAATTCTCGAATCTCGTTATCAAAGCCGTGCAAAAACTGACTACCTCTCACGAGTAGCGAAACTTGGGCTCCCAGACCATTAAAGATGCCAGAAAATTCAACCCCAATATAACCACCGCCAACGATAACCATACGGTTAGGAAATGTCTCAAGATCAAATATCTGATTTGAACTAACAACATACTCTTTACCTTGGAAATCAGGTACAAATGGCAGGCCACCGACAGCAATCAGAATGGTTTCTGCAGAATATTGTTTCCCTGAAACCTCTACTGTATGTTGGTCGATAATCTTTCCGCGACCTTTGATGACTTTAACATTGGCATTATCTAAAATACCATCATAAATGCTATTTAACCGGCTGATTTCTGCTGTTTTATTAGTACGCAATGTTGCCCAGTTAAATGTAGCATCTCCACTTTGCCAGCCAAAACCTTTAGCATCTCGAAAGCTAGCTGAATACTCAGAAGCATAGACATACAATTTTTTCGGTACACAACCTACATTAACGCATGTTCCACCCATATATAGGTCTTCACAAACAGCTACTTTGGCCCCAAAAGAAGATGCCATCCGGCTAGCACGTACACCACCCGAACCAGCACCAATAACAAAAAAATCATAATCGTAATTCATAGCATTCACCTTTCGGTTTATCGCAATTAAAAAAGGCACCAAACAAAATCGTCTGATGCCTTTCTAAAATGTTGACTTAGTTTTCTTATCCTAAGTAGTTCAACATAGTATCAACATCACTACATGTAAACGGGTCATCAGGACAGTTATCCATCAATCCTGGCTCCGCAAATAGTTGTTTGATTTCACCATCAACTACATGCATTGAATAACGCCATGTACGATCACCAAATCCTAGGTTTTCTTTCTTAACCAACATACCCATTAGACGAGTAAAATCAGCATTACCATCTGGTAACATTTTTACTTTCTCTACACCCAAATTCTTTGACCATTGGAACATAGTGAACGCGTCGTTAACACTCAGACAATAAACCTCATCAACACCTTTCGCTTTAAGCTCATCATATTTAGCTTCAAAACCAGGAAGGTGTGTGCTTGAACATGTTGGAGTGAATGCACCGGGTAACGCTAGCACAACAATATTTTTGCCTTTAAAAATATCACTTGATGTTACATCCTGCCAGCGGAAAGGATTATCACCACCTAAACTTGCATCACGTACACGGGTTTTAAATGTAATTTCTGGTACTTGGTTTGTCATTATTGTTTCCTCAGTTAATTATTTGTTAATTACTCAATGGGTAGATATCTATCAGATACCCAATGAAAGTCATTATTGATGAAAACAATCAACTTGTAAAACAAGTTATTTCTATTGGATTAATCGATTTTTACGATTAATCGTTCCTAGTACTCTTTTCGGTACCTGTTATTGCATTTATTTCAGGCAAAAAAAAGCCCCGATACTTTTCAGTAGCAGGGCTTTCTGTATTACTTATTGCTTAACGGTTGCAAATGTACATTGTTACTTCAAAACCGAAACGCATATCTGAATATTCTGGTGTAGTCCACATAATAATTACCTCAATAAAGTTTTAAAATTCTTAACCGAAAATCTTTTCGGCTTTCACGGTTCACAGAATACGCAGATTAAAAAATTAGTGTTAGAGGAAAAATCTCTGCTTCACTCAGGATTTTCCTTAGTGCCAAGTTTAAATGTAATCTTATGCGTCTAATAGCCCACTGCGTATCGCTAACCGTGCTAGCTCAGCTGAATTCGACACATCGAGTTTTTGCTTAATATTAGTATGATGTGTGCCCACTGTTTTAGGGCTTAAGTTTAAAATCTCAGCAATATCATTTACCGTTTTTCCTTCTGCAAGCAGTCTAAACACCTCAAACTCTCGCTGGCTCAATACATCTAACACATTGTCGGAGCCTGTTAACTTTTGCATTGCTATTTGCTGTGCAATAGCTGGATCAATACACATTTGACCTTGTGCAACTTGTTCTACAGCCTTAATCATTTCTTCAGGCGCACTTCGTTTGGGAATAAAGCCTTTAGCACCCGCTTGTAATGCTCTTGAAGTAAAGACACTATCTTCATGAACACTTAATATCAAAATACACGCATCAGGATCCCGGGCTATAATCCGTTCAACCGCACCAATACCACCAATACCTGGCATTGAAATATCCATCACTACCACATCAGGCTCATATTTCACATAATCTTGTACTGCCTGCTCGCCACTGCCTGCTTCAGCAACAACAGTAAACTTATTGTCGTCCTCTATTAATCGTCGAAAACCTGCACGGACCAACTCATGGTCATCCACCAGTAATACTGTTATTACATTAAGACTCATACTATTTTATCTGCTCCTAATGGTATCGTTATACAAATGGAAACACCTTCACCCAGTGCACTCTCCAACTTAAATTCTCCACCCATACTATGTGCTCGTTCACGCATACCTAATAATCCAAAATCAACATCTGAATGAAAATCATCTATTACCATACCTTTTCCATTATCTCGAATATTCAGTACTAATTGATCTTGCCCACCACTATCATGTTCGTTAGTCACTGAAATGGCAATCTGGGAAGCATCGGCATGACGAACGGCATTAGTGATTGATTCCTGCACAACTCTAAATACTGTCATATTCATCATTTCGTTCAAATTATCCAAACCAGCTGAAACATGTAATTTGAAATCAATATCCGGTTGACGCAATTGCCAAGCAGAAATACTTTCTTCCAATGTCGCTATTAGCCCTAAATCATCTAGCGGGCTTGGACGCAAATAAGTAATCATATTATGCACCACATCATAAATATGACTGGCAACATCTATAATAGCTTGCGCACTAGTAAAGGCCTTCGGTTCTGTTTGCTCTGTTCTATTTCGGATTAACACTGCATCTGTTTTAATAGCTGTTAAACATTGCCCTAATTCATCGTGTAACTCTCGAGCCAAATGACGACGTTCAGCCTCCTGAACTTCCGACATATGTTGTGCTAATAATCGTGTTTCTCTAAGTTGATTTGCTGCTGCTTCCGCTTCCTTATGATCTGTTATGTCCCGCAAAGTACAAATCACTCCAGAAATGGTCTTATCGGTATCCATCAACCTCACTGTAGAGAGCAATATTGATACTGTATTGCCCTTTGGTTGTGGAAAACTTGTCTCTAGGTTTTCCACAACTGAACAGTTTTCTAATACCTCGGTAATTTGTTGTTGATTATCCGAAAAACCTAAATTAGCTAATTTTCTTCCTAACAAATTAGATGCTGGCTGCCCAAGCAACTGTTCCGAAGCTGGATTACAAAGTAAAATATTGCCAGCTCGGTCTAGCGATAAAATAGCATCACCTGACTGCTGGACTAACACCGCCAAACGTCTATTTTGTTCTATACTTTGCTCTAATGCTTGCCCCATACGATTAAATGTTTGACCAATTTGATCCATTTCTGCTAACGAAAATTCAGGAAGGCGTATATGTAAATCACCACGTTCAAATCCAGCCAGTGCATCCAATAGACGCTGTAAAGGCCGTATTAACCAATCAACACCCCAATATAAAAACAAGCCTACAAAAACAAATATCCCAAAACCTAGTGCAAAAATACTTCTGATATCAATCCAGCGTTCACCTATCTCATGAATAGGTGCTGCATAAATCACCATCCGTCCCTCACCAAATTGTTTTGATAATGGATTTACCTTAGGCAGTAATAAGTCAATAAACCATTCTGGCGGTTGTGTATCTATATATTCCTCTGGCTCACCTTCAAATAGCAACCCTTGTGAATCAAACAATAAAATATGTAAACTCCGAATTTCACTTAATGCTTTAACTAACTGTTGCAGGTGCTCATATATACCTACATTTCTATTGAGTGTAGCTCCTGACAGTGAAACCGTTATTAACCTTGCAGCTGAGGCCATGGTGTCTTCCACTTCTTCCCGTACTGACTGACGGGCATTTGATATCAAAACACCTGAACTAATTAATAGTGATGTAATTAACAATATGGAAAAGAAGAGATTTACTTTTAATTTCAGACTCATTTTACCGTTGTTTCCACTGAACCTTTGGCTCCCAGATTATCGACCCAACGAATCATAATTGTATCGCCCTGTTGACCTCCAACTAGTTGAAATGAGAAATAAGGATTGCGAGCTGTTGCAGTGCCACACTTGATTGTAAGCACTTCTCTGTCATTTCGCCAACACCTAATATCCTGGATAAATTCAGCAGGGATTAATTCTCCGGATTCATTTTCTGCTCGACCAGTGTGCATTGGATGAGCTAATAATATCCGCACTAAAGTATTGCCAGCTTTTAATTTAGCGCGGATACGATCTTTTGATGGAATACCCATTTAAGCACATCCCCCAATATCCACTTCGACAAAACGGGTTGTTTTGTATAATTTCCCCTCAGCACGGATGACCGCTATAACCTGAGAGTCTTCAGCAATTTTAATCATACTTGTAAATGGTAATTTGACTTCTGGCGTCAGCTCTAAACTCATTACTAGGGGAAAAGGATTTTTTTCAACTAATACTAATAATTGTTCAATATTTTCCAAATCACTTTGGATCTCAATCGGCACAGATGCACCATTGATCGCATAACTTGGTGGTGCCCCGACTTTAAACTGTATTATCGTATTGTCAGCAATATCAGCTTGCCCAAGCAATGCTAACAAAGCATCTTCAACTGCTTCAGCACTAAACGCATCAGTTGGCCAGTGAGCCAACAATTGCTGAGGTAACAACAAGCCACTTGTTGCAACTAATGCCAACGTTGATGCTGAGATAGCTCCTTTTATAAGAACTCTTCGTTGTTCATTTAATTTATCAATCATTATGACCCATTCATTTGTGCCAAGGTAATTTCTACATCTCGTAATCTGGAGCTGATTTTAGCCAATTGATATTCATCTCCCGTAGCAAAACCTGCTGCTAAACGCAATTGATCTGCTGCCTGTTTAAATCGACCCGAAATATAATAATACTCTGCCAACCAACGATGAGCCTGGCTTTTTTGACCCAAATCACCTTTAGCTTGAGCCATTAACTTGTATAACGTTCGTGATGGCCCCCCGACTTCTAACTGTTTAAATAACAAATTTGATGCTTGCTCTGGCAAATTGGCTTGTAATAAGGCATCAACCTGCTTGATAGTCAAAGCATGGTCGTCCGGATATAGCTTTTGGTTCTCATCATAAATTGCTAATGCATTTGACAGCCGTCCGACACCTATTTCTAGGTCTGCCAGTGCTAACTGATAACTCAACCTGTCATCATCCTGTTCAATCAAAGATTGCAATATTTTTCTCGCGTGCGTGTAATTTCCTACCTCAGATAAGGCCAAGCTATAACC
>QNEY01000103.1 GCA_003645385.1 Gammaproteobacteria bacterium
AAAGCGATCTTCTTCCATTGCTTAATGTCTCTGTAAGGCGAGCTTGATTAAATCTTCAGTAGTTAATCCTTCACTATCCAAGCTGCGAATCATTTTGTCTGCTTCAGATGGTTTATAGCCTAAGGAAACTAGGGCTTCTGCCGCTTCATCTTTTGCACCAGCCAATTTAGCGGCTTTTGATTCCACTGGTTTCAGACCCATTGCACCACTGACTTCTTTTAGTCGGTCACGCATTTCAACAATTAAACGTTCAGCTGTTTTCTTACCAACACCTGGCAACCGAGTCAGACTAGCAGCATCACCTTCTTGCACACTACGAGCAAAATCATCAACATCACTGCCAGATAATATAGTAAGTGCTAACTTGGCACCAACACCATTTACCTTTAGTAAGCTTCTGAATAACAACCGTTCACGAACCGTAGCAAAACCATATAATAATTGAGCGTCTTCACGGACTATCAAATGGGTGAATAGAGTTACTTCTTCATCGATTGCAGGCAAGTTAAAAAATGTCGACATGGGAGCCGCTACTTCATAACCGACACCTTGTACATCGAGCACTATGTCCGGCGCCTGTTTTTCTAGGATAATGCCGCGTAATCGCCCAATCATCTTCCGTAACGTCCATTTCTACGTGAAGTACGCATACCTTCAGGTAATTTAGAGTTTACTTTACCATCAACAGGCGCATGATTAGCATGCGTCATAGCACAAGCTAAAGCATCAGCTGCATCCTCATCAGGCACTTCAGGTAAGGCTAAAATCACTGACATCATGTATTGAACCTGCTCTTTTTTTGCATGGCCATTTCCCACTACTGCCTTTTTAATTTGTGTAGCAGTATATTCATGTACTGGTAAGTTCTGACTAACACCAGCACAAATTGCAGCACCTCGTGCCTGCCCTAACTTTAAGGCTGAATCAGGGTTTTTATGTAAAAATACTTTTTCTACAGCAACCATATCAGGTTTATAACGCTGAATAATGTCCGTCAAACCTTCAAATATTTGTCGTAAACGATCAGGAAAGTCTCCATCCCCCACCATTAGACGACCATTAATAACATGATGTATCTTTTGGCCATCTAGTTCAATAATGCCAAAACCCGTTTTTCTCGAACCGGGATCAATACCTAAAATGCGTGTCATTAAAGAGGAAGGATCATATTATTCGCCAGCAAGTTGAGTCATCACTTCATCAGAGAAATCAGCATTTGAATAGACGTCTTGAACATCATCCAAATCTTCAAACGCATCAATCATAGCTAATGCTTTCTCAGCATCTTTCACATCCAAAGTCACCGTGGTTTCAGGGTGCATTGTCACCTCAGAAGAGACAGCTTCTAATCCTGATGCATCTAATGCATCTTTGACAGCTGCATATTCTTCGGGCGTGGTAAAAACATCAACCGTACCATCATCATTGGTTATGATATCTTCAGCACCGGCCTCCAAAGCAGCTTCCATTACAACATCTTCATCCGTACCCCCGGCATATGAAATAATGCCTTTTTTATGGAACAAATATGAGACCGAACCGTCAGTTCCCATATTGCCTCCACGTTTGGTAAATACATTTCTTACTGCTGCAACAGTTCGATTTTTATTATCAGTCATACAATCCATCATGATAGCAATGCCACTTGGGCCATAGCCTTCATAGCGAATTTCTTCGTAACTGACACCTTCGAGCTCACCCGCACCACGTTTAGTTGCACGCTCAATGACATCTCGCGTCATATTACCGCTTAAAGCCTTATCAATCGCAGCACGCAGTCGTGGATTATTATCAGGGTCACTGCCACCTTCTTTTGCTGCAACAGTGATCTCACGAATAAACTTAGTGAACAATTTGCCACGTTTGGCATCTTGGGCACCTTTACGATGCTGAATATTTGCCCACTTACTGTGACCTGCCATGTACTCTACCCCTAATATTATCTATTTTTAATTCACCACAGAGACGCAGAGGACACTGAGGTATAAATTGGTCATTTTCCCTGAGACCATCTTAAATCTATAGCAAAATAAGCTCGTTACAAATGACACTCTTATTTTATATATTCTCTGAGAACTCCATGCCCCTGTGGTTAGATTTTATACTAATGTATTCCAGTTTTTATACACTTCACTACGACCATATACCTGATCAAAATACATTGATTGCAATTGCTCTGTGATTGGGCCTCGACCACCATTACCAATACTGCGGTTATCTAATTCTCGAATCGGAGTTACTTCTGCTGCGGTTCCAGTAAAGAATGCCTCGTCAGCCACATAAACTTCATCGCGGGTAATTTGTTTTTCGACCACTTGCAAGCCGATATCTTCTGCCAGGGTCATCACTGTTGCCCGAGTAATACCTTCTAATGCCGATGTCAATGTCGGTGTATACAACACACCATCACGCACCATAAAGAAATTCTCGCCACTACCCTCAGCCACAAAACCATTGGCATCGAGTAATAAGGCTTCATCATAGCCACACTCCACAGCCTCTTGTAAGGCCATTATGGAGTTCATGTAATTACCATTCGCTTTTGCTTTACACATAGTGATATTGACATGGTGTCGCGTAAATGACGATGTTCTGATTCGAATGCCTTTTTCCATGTTCTCAGCACCTAAATAAGATCCCCATTCCCAAGCAGCAACCATAACATGTGTTTTTAAATTATCTGCTCGAATACCCATGCCTTCACTGCCATAGAAACACATTGGACGTAGATAAGCAGACTCAAGATTATTTTCACGTACAGCTGCTTTTTGAGCTTCATTCAGTATTTCTTTATCAAATGGCATATTCATGCCCATGATTTTGGCACTGCGAAACAGGCGATCAGTATGTTCTTGCAGACGAAAAATAGCCGGGCCATTATCAGTGTTATA
This sequence comes from Gammaproteobacteria bacterium, assembly GCA_003645385.1. GTDB lineage: Bacteria > Pseudomonadota > Gammaproteobacteria > Nitrosococcales > Methylophagaceae. The sequence continues at coordinate 2,892 of QNEY01000103.1, forward strand.
GGCTCGAACACCTTCAAATACGCCTAGACCATAATGTAAAGTGTGCGTTAACACATGGACTTTTGCATCTCGCCACGGCACCATTTCGCCGTCCAGCCAGATAACGCCATCCCGATCTGCCATTGTTGGTGCAACCATAATTACCTACTTCTTTTCTCTATTCATTTTATAAAAAATGCTGTCTAATCACCTAACCAGCGCTGCCAGATAGCTTTTACTTGAGGGCGATATACTGCCACATCAGCTACAGGTACGACAGCAGGCACATCCTGCAACACGCAGTGATTGACCAGATTACGATAAAAGCGATACGCGCCTGCCAGCATCATAGCCTCTTCTTCTCTAAGCTTACCTGTTATTTTCAGTGCATCCAAAATCCTGATGTTATCGGTATAGACTAACAATTCAGGTAGACTAGAGGACCATGCCAAAACAGCATATTGCACCATAAATTCGATATCAGTGATACCGCCAACACCTTGTTTGAGGTCAAAAAGGTCATTGGTACTTTTATTTAGATTCTCGCGCATTTTAGCACGCATATCTCGCACTTCCGATGCTAATGTATCGTGCTCCCGCTGTTTGGCTAATACTTTCCGGCGAATATTGCTCACTTGTTGTGCAAGCTGTTCATCACCAGCAACACAGCGCGCCCTAACTAAAGCCTGATGCTCCCATGTCCATGCATCAGTATTTTGATACTCTGCGAAACCAGATACAGCAGTGACCAATAAGCCCGAAGCGCCATTAGGTCTGAGACGCATATCTACTTCATACAAAATACCGCCAACGGTCACGGTATTGAGTAAATGAATCATCCGTTGTGCTAATCGAGTATAAAACACTAATGGATCGACAGGCTTATCACCATCAGTTGCGCCCTGATTAGCATCGTCATCAAAAATAAACACTAAATCTAAATCAGATCCATAACCCAACTCTAGACCACCCAATTTTCCATACGCTAACACAGTAAATCCTGATTGACTTAGGTCATCATTATCTGTACACGGTGGACGACCATGTCTTGCTACCAAGTGCTGCCACGCTATATGCATCACTTGTTCCAGTTGAATCTCAGCCAATTCACTCAGTTGATCACCAACACGCATCAGAGGCAAAACATCTGTAATATCGGCAGCAGCAACATGTAACATTGCTATTTGTCTGAACTCCCTTAATAAGCCCATCTGCCGTTCTAGGTCGCCTTCATCAGCTGAGACCAAGATATTTATTAACGCTTGTTTCTGCTCTAAACGATTAGGAATTTCATACAAAGTTCGCGGATCTAACAACTCATCTAACAACACCGGATAACGAGCAAGTTGATGACTAATCATTGGGCTTGCAGCACACAACTTAACTAATTGTGACAAAGCCATTGGATTTTCAATCAGCAACGACATATATGCAGTGCGTCGCATAATCGATTCTAATAGTGGAATTAATCGCTCCAAACACGCATCAGCATTATTAACTTGAGCAACAGCCTGCACCAATAAAGGAAGTAATTTTTCTAAGCGTTCTCTACCTGTATGACCAAGATTTCGGCAGGCATGACTGTCGAATAATCCATCCAACACTACTAAACAATCTTCCGGTGATTCATAATTTAATCGCTGTAGATAAGTTATCTTTTCATCTTGTTGTGAATCTAACAATGACGCACTATCACTTAGCGCATCATCCGCTTCAGCTACAGTTAAAATTTGTTCAAAATGTCCTTGCACCCGTTGACGATGAGCCACCAAAACACTTGTAAACGAGTCCCAATCAGCAAAACCCATCAATATTGCAATTCGTGCCCGACTGTCATCATCTTTAGGCAATAAATGAGTTTGTTGATCGGCCCATGCCTGAATACGATGTTCGGTACGGCGTAAAAAATCGTAGGCTAGCTTTAAATCATTAACAGCACTCTCAGATAAACAATTTCGCTGTGCTAACAAATCAAGAATTGTCAGGATAGGTCGTTGTTGCAGTGGCTTGTCTCGTCCACCATGAATCAGTTGAAATACTTGACCGATAAATTCAATCTCACGGATGCCGCCCGCACCAAGTTTGATGTTGTCTTCCATACCTTTACGATGTAATTGACCGGCAATCATCGCCTTCATTTCACGAAGCGAATCAAAAACCCCATAATCAAGATAACGTCGATAAACAAATGGTCTTAACAAATCCATTAATTGTTGTTTCGCGATTTCCGTTCCAGTAATCGCTCGAGCCTTGATCATTGCGTAACGTTCCCACTCACGACCCTGAGTCTGATAATAATCTTCTAAGGCATCAAAGCTCGCTGCTAACGCACCACTTTCACCAAAAGGACGCAAACGCATATCAACACGAAAAACAAAGCCGTCAATAGTAACGTTATCTAGCGACTGAATTAGTTTCCTACCCAAACGGGTAAAAAATTCTTCATTACTCAGGCTTCGTCGACCACTTTGAGTCTCGCCTCCATCTGGATAAGCAAAAATCAGATCAATATCTGATGACAAATTGAGCTCACCAGCCCCTAACTTACCCATACCTAATACGACTAGCTGCTGCTCTTCTCCATCAGCATTACAGGGTGTACCAAGCTCAACACATTGCCATTGATGCAACAAGTCTAATGCTTGCTGAATGCACGCATCAGCCATCGCCGATAAATCACGTACAGTTTCGGCTAAATCTGCCCACCCTGCCAGATCACGCCAAATAATACGGACCATTTCTTGCTGGCGAAAATAACGTAAGCGTTGTTGCAATGCTGTTTCATCACTTACCTCAAGCAAAAGTACAGCTAACCGTTTTTGAAATCCTTGTTCGTCATAAACACACTCCAGATCACCTGATGTAATCAAGGCCTGCGCACGTTCGTGGTTACGTTGTCCCCACTGACTGACATAGTCACTGCCAAGCAATACTAGCTTGGCTGATTCAAGCAATTTATCGTTCGACAGCAATAAAGATTGCCACTGCTCCGGAAAGCGACTGTGTTCTATCATGTGTTTACTCAATCATGGTCTAAATAATTAAAGTTCTAATATTACCGCTTAACAACCATGCAATAGCAATAAATGATGTTATTTTTGATTTCAGTCAATATTCACTTACAAATAACTTATGGAATTTTATCTTATTTACCTCTTAATTGAGGCATATACTTTCATGGCTAAAGCCCTTATAGTTAGTGAACCTTTTCATGCCAGCCTTGTCATAGAAGCATGCCTCATCACCCTCCAACAACAGTATGTTGCTCTTGGTTAAAAGGGTATGAAAATATTAGTTTGAGAGTTGATAAGATGGACAAAATCAATCACATTCACCTACCTGATAACAGGTTTTTCCTGATTATTATGCTTATCGGTGTTCTTTCACAGGCCTCTGCTGATGAGGCTTTAGGAGCAACCATTGATTGTTCTACTGTGGAAATTAATTATGTTGACAACCCAGAATGGACTCAAAGTGAAAGGCTTGAAGCAATGGATAGAGCTTTTTTCGAATCTGTGGATCGTTTTGAGTTCTGTAATT
>QNEY01000104.1 GCA_003645385.1 Gammaproteobacteria bacterium
TATTTACAATGAATTGTCCTGCACCTAAATCATTGCAAGTGGGGCGTTACCTTAATCACTCATACCTTCGTATTGTGACTGATGAAAAAGGACATAATTTTAACGAAATATTTAATGAAACAATGTTTAACGAATTAGCGGGTCGAATTCCAAAAACAACTGCGCAAGAATTAGTGCGTCACGCGAGACCTAAAATTACCGAGTTAATTACTCAGGCTCAGCAATTAGCTGCACAGCAACAATCAGCTATTATTAATCAGGCTATAAAGACAATGCAGAGTGTATTACAACCTGAACAAGAACGTTTAACAGCTTTGGCTAAAGTTAACTCAAATATCCGTATTGAAGAAATTACATATATTGAACAAACACAACAGTCATTGACACAATACCTGCAATCAGCTCAACTTAGTCTAAATGCTGTTCGGGTAGCAATTATTACTGAACCTTAAGATCTTTTTAAGGTTCTTATTAATGATTTAAAGTAGAATTTGTTGTTAGAGTTTGGAATAGGGAGAAATGACTTGCTAAAACGTGTTTTATTACCCATTGCGATTCTGGTGATTGCAATTTTAGCTTTTATAGCCCTCAATCAGTCTAAGTCTGATAATCGTGTGGTGAAAAAACCTGAAAAAGTATGGCGGGTTAATACGGTAGCAGTGACATATCAGGACCTATCACCAGAAATCACTATTTACGGTCGTGTTGAAACACCTCGACAAGCATCACTGAATGCAGCATTAGTTGCCGATGTAATAGAAGTCAATATTCTAGAAGGTAGTGAGGTCAAAGCTGGACAAGTTTTGGTTAAACTTGATGACACTGATGCACGCTTATTAATTAATCAACGTCAAGCAGAGCTAGCTGAAATAAAAGCATCAATAGAAAGTGAAATGCTTCGCTTCCAAAATGATAAAGATCTTCTCGGTAACGAAAAAGAACTACTTCAGATCTCTGATAACGCCGTTAATAGAGCAAAAAAACTTGAACAGGACCGCCTAGCTTCCCAATCATTTTTAGATGAAGCATATGCAGCAAAACAACGTCAGTTGTTAACCCTGAAACGTCTCGAACATGATATTGCACAACATCCATCTAGGCTAGCAGGGCTTAATGCAAAGCGAAGTCGTGCACAAGCATTGCTGAAGCAATCACAGGTAGATTTGCAGAGAACGATTATCAAAGCTCCATTTACAGGTCGTATTGCTAAATTGGATGTTTCTATTGGTGACAGAGTAAGAACGGGAGAACGACTATTATCTGTTTACGACCTCGAAAATCTTGAAGTACGGGCACAGATACCGGGCCGTTATCTAACACAAATTAACACCAATCTGAAACAAGGTGATCAACAAACTGCCACAGCATATATAGATAATAATTTACTCCAATTTTCATTGGCAAGGTTATCTGGTGAAATGAGTCCAGATAGTGGCGGGATTGATGGCTTATTTCGTTGCACTAGTGATGGTAATACGTTGGTATTAGGTAAATTTGTCGAATTAACATTAAAACTCACACAACAATCTTCAGTTATTGCTATTCCATTTAATGCCTTGTATGGATTAAATAAGGTCTATCGTTTAACAGATGGCTACTTACAATCCGTCAATGTTGAACGAGTCGGTGAATATCATACCGAACAAGGAATCAGTCTTTTAGTTCGAAGCGAAGAATTGAAAGAAACCGATCAAATAGTAAGTACCCAATTGCCAAATGCCATAACAGGTCTACGCGTAGAGACAGTAAATGACTGATTCAAAACGTGACTTTATCGGGCTGTTTGCGCAGCATAAGGTTGCAGCTAATTTGTTAATGATGATTATGATCATTGCAGGTTTGTTATCGTTAACTCGCCTTAACACTCAATACTTCCCAAATTTTGCTCTGGATATCATTACTGTTCGGGTTGAATGGCGAAGTGCCAGTGCTGAAGATGTAGAAGATTCAATCTCTAGCCGTATAGAACAAGAGTTACGAACAGTTGATTTTGTTGACAAAATGACTTCAACATCCTCGTATGGTATGTCATTAGTAACGCTCGAATTTATCGAAGGCACCGAAATGGGGCCTGCACTTGATCAAGTTAAAGAACAAGTTGCCCAATTACGTAATTTACCAAGCGATTCTGAGATTCCAGAAGTGAGTCTTGTCACACGCTATGAAAATGTAGCACGCATGTTGATAACCACTGATGGTGAGCTGAATGAACTACGTTATATGGTTCATCAGATTGAACATGATTTACTTGATCGTGGTATCTCTCGCATTACCATCACTGGTTTGCCGGAAGAAGAAATTGCTATCCAAATAAGCTCAAAGCAACTGGAATCATTGGGACTTAGTCTGGATGATGTAAGCCAACGAGTTAATGCTTTGAGTAGTGATTTGCCGGCCGGAGAAATTGGTAATGATGATACGGCACGGCAATTGCGTAGTCTTGATCAGCGTCGTGATTCCCAAGCATTTTCTGAGCTGGTATTGAAAACTGATTATTCTGGTCGATTAGTACTGTTGCAAGATGTAGCAGATATTGAACGTAGGCCAATGCGCAAGCAGATAAGTGTGTTTTATCAGAATAAACCGGCAATTGAAATTGCACTACAACGTACTGAAAATGCAGATTCACTCGATGCCGCCGAAGTACTTGAACAATGGCTTGATGATAATCAGAATCAGTTACCCAAAGGTGTTGAAATCAAAGTCTATGATGCCAGTTGGCAACTCATCAAAGAGCGGATGGATTTGTTGGTGAAAAATGGCTTAGGTGGACTTATCCTAGTTGTAGGTATTCTGTTCTTATTTTTGCATGGCCGTGTTGCATGGTGGGTAGCTGTCGGTATTCCAGTATCATTTATGGCAACATTATTTGTCATGTATCTGTTCGGTGGCAGTATCAACATGATCAGCCTGTTTGGTTTGATTATGGCATTAGGGATAATTGTTGATGATGCCATCGTTGTCGGTGAAGATGGGTTGGCTCATTATCAAAGTGGTGAAGATTCACTGCAAGCTGCTGAGGGTGGTGCTCGACGAATGCTGGCTCCGGTTATTTCATCATCATTAACTACAGCCGCATCCTTTTTACCATTAATGCTTATTGGTGGAACGATAGGGAATATTTTGTTTGATATCCCTTTTGTGGTGATTTGCGTAATTATTGCTTCTGTAATTGAAAGCTTTTTGATATTACCGGGTCATTTACGCCATGCATTTCATAAAATTCATCATGTTAAGCCACCACCTATTCGAGCTTGGTTAGATCAAAAATTTAATTATTTACGAGACGATTTATTTAAACCCCTTGTTGTTCTGTGTGTAAATAATCGATGGACAACTATTAGTGCAACAGTTGGCTTGTTGATAATTTGTATTGGTCTCTTAGCCAGTGGTCGATTGCATTTCACTTTTTTCCCATCACCTGAGGGTACGAGTGTCACAGCCAATGTCCGATTTACAGCAGGGACACCCTCATACAGAGTAGCTGTGTTTTTAGAACACTTAAATGAAACTCTTGAGCTAACAAAACAAGATCTAGGACCTGAACTTGTCGAGATTGCAGTTACGCGCCTAGGCAGTGCAACTACAGCAGGAGGTGGTAGTAGATCTGCACAAAAAGAAGAACGATTTGGATCTCTTCAGCTTGAACTTATTTCACCTGACCTTCGAGACGTACGCAATAAAGATTTTATTCAAACATGGCGTCAATATATTACGCTTCCAGCAGGTATTGAGACTTTTACATTATCTGAGAGACGTGTTGGGCCACCAGGTAGTGATATTGACATTCGTTTAGCCGGCGCTTCAGCCACAACTTTGAAAAAAGCAGCCCAACAAGTTGCTGAAGCATTAAAACAATTTCCTGGCATTAGTGCCATTGAAGATGATATGCCTTATGGTCAAGAGCAACTTATATACAAAGTCAAAGGCCAAGGTGAAGTACTAGGGTTGACAGTAAATAATGTTGGCCACCAATTGAGGGCAGCATTTGATGGTCAACTGGTACAAATCTTTCAAGATGGTGATGATGAAGTAGAAGTTAGGGTGATGTTACCCGATAAAGAACGTAACACTGTGGCAACGCTGGAAAACTTTATGTTACGGCTACCACAAGGTGGTAGTGCTCCATTGTCCAGCGTGGTTGAATTTGAAGCTCGACGTGGCTTTGATGTGTTGCGTCATACTGATAGTAAACTGGCTATTCATATTACGGCTACAGTTGACTCAACGATCAATAATAGTAATAACATTCTTGCAGACTTGCAGGAAAATATATTGCCCGATCTGAGTTTACGTTATGGCGTTAATATTGGCTTTGAAGGCCGTGCAGAAGAGCAAGCTGAAACATTAGGAGATATGAAACAAGGTGTTTTATTAGCCTTTATGCTGATTTATTTAATTCTAGCATGGGTTTTCGCTTCATATGGCTGGCCATTAGTCGTAATGGCAGCAATTCCATTTGGACTTATTGGTGCATTGGCTGGTCATTGGTTGATGGGAATTGATTTGACTATTCTCTCGCTATTTGGGATTTTCGGCCTGTCTGGCATAGTGGTTAATGATTCAATTATTCTGGTCACCTTTTTTAAACATCAACGTGAAAAGGGTATTGAAACTACACAAGCAATTATCAATGCAGCAACACAACGATTACGAGCTGTATTACTTACTTCATTAACGACTATTGGTGGTTTGACACCTTTATTATTTGAAACTTCGATGCAGGCACAGTTTTTAATTCCAATGGCAGTGTCGATTTCCTTTGGTTTAATGTTCTCGACAGTGTTGGTCTTATTGGTTGTTCCTGCATTATTATCTATTCATGAAAGTATTGCAGATAAACTGTCCTCACAATCTTTTAATCCGTCAACATCAATTTAACACAAGGATTCACAATGTCATTTCGCAACAATCTTGTTATTTTGTCCGTTGCTGTTGGCTTTGCTGCAACTAATATTGTTCTAGCAGAAACGCCACAAGTGGAAAAGACTACTACCGTGACGTTGTCATCGTTGACTCAGTATGTCTATCAACAGCATCCTGCTCATCATAATGAAATTGCACAACAGCAAAGAATTGATGCCAACACTGAGTTGGCTAATGGTCTTTTTGCTGATGCAAGCAGCATGAATGTAATACATAAGAATGATGTTGTTGCGACTGATGATGGTTTTCAGGAGTGGGAAGCCTTTGTGGAAATGCCATTATGGTTAGCGGGTCAAAAACAAAGTCAACTAATGCTATCGGAAAAAATGGCAGCAGAATTACCGGCCTATAAACAGCAGATAAGGTTGGAGTCGTCTGCAAAAGTTCGTGAACTGATCTGGAACGTGATTTTAGCTGAGACTACAGCAAAGCAAGTCCATCAAAGCTGGCAAACAGCACAAAAACTACATCAAGACGTGGCAGCACGTGTTAAGGCAGGAGAATTGGCTGGTACTGAACGTTTATTGGCAAGCACTCACGAACTTGATATACAAAGCGAGTATTTGCTTGCACAAGCAGAATTAGAACATACGTTGAAAAGTTATCAACGCTTTACCGGCGAAAGTACTTTGCCAGAAATATATGAAGAGACACGACATCAAGATAGTGATCTTACCCAACGACATCATTCTTTAGCGGTTATTGATCAGCAACATCCATCATTAGTTTTTATTGATCAGCAAATTAATACACTAAGAATTCAGCAAGATGTAGCTGGGTTTGATGGCGCTGTTAATCCAAATTTATCACTGGGTATGCAAAGTGGACGAGGCGAACGCGGTGAGCACTTTAACAATAGTATTATTCTCGGTATAAACTTTGCTTTAGATGACAGAGTTTTCCGCCAACCAGCAGTTGCCGACGCTTCTGTAGCATTGGCCGATGCTGAAATTAGCCGCAAACAGTTGGAAAGGGAGTTAAATAGTATCTTAAGCTCAAACTTACATGACTTGGAAACAAAGCGGCAACAGCTTGAGCTAATCAGTACGCAAGATAAAGAAACACAACAGTATTTTGCTCTCCAACAACGTGCATTTGAACTTGGTGAAATTGATTTGGTCAATGTATTACGGAGTCAATCAATTGCCAATGAGGTGCATAATAGAAAGGAACTACTACAAATACAAATCAAGCAGCTCGTCGCTCAAATCAATCAGGCATTAGGTATTATTCTGTAAATATTGAAGAGTTTCACATTTCACAAGGTTTATTAAGTTTTTGTTAAGATTCACACAATAAAATTAACGCCATATTATCCAGGTAAGGGTTGACAGATATGGAAGCGATACAATCTCAACAACAGTTAGATAGAAAAAACAGATTTGCATCCGCACGAGCAGAACGGTTGTTGTTACCTCATTTGCCGATTAAAATTAATGATAGA
>QNEY01000105.1 GCA_003645385.1 Gammaproteobacteria bacterium
ATCAATATCCGGTAAAATTGCGCGCTTTGTATCTTCAGCAAGGCCACAACATGCAATTTTTCCGTCAATTTCTTTTAGCTACCATCCTTGCAACGATGATATCCCCTGCTTTCGCAACCAATGGTTATCTTGCTCATGGATATGGAATAAAATCTAAAGGCATGGCTGGTGCCGGTGTCGCACTTCCTCAAGACAGTCTAATTGGCGCCACTAACCCTGCTGGCATTGCTTTTGTTGGCAATCGCCTTGATGCCGCTGCCGCACTATTTAGTCCACGTCGCAGCTATGAAGTCGAGGGCACTCCTTCTGCCCCCCCTCAACCAGCACTGGCTCCAGGGAAAGTTGATAGCGATCGTGAATATTTTGTTATCCCTGAATTTGGTTTAACGTGGCAGTTAGATGATCATAAAGCCGTAGGGATCACCATTACCGGTAATGGTGGTATGAATACAAAATATTCTTCCAGTGAAAATACTTTTGGTGGTGGCGCTACAGGAATTGATTTAGCGCAGTTATTTATTGCGCCTACCTTTTCTTATCGCTTTGATAATGATGCAGCAATTGGTGTCTCTGCTATTTTAGCTTATCAAGGTTTTGAAGCTAAAGGCTTACGTCAGTTTTCCGGCTTATCCACTAGTCCATCAGACTTAACTGATAATGGTCATGACAGTTCATATGGTGCAGGTATTAATGTTGGTTTTATTTTACCTGTTGGTACACAAGTTACTTTTGGTGGTGGTTATCGTTCGCGCGTGTACATGACTGAGTTTGATGACTATAAGGGCTTATTTGCAGAACAAGGTGACTTCGATATTCCTGCATCTGGCACAATTGGTCTAGCCTGGAAAACAACTGATAGTCTGACTGTTTTATTAGATATTCAAAAAACCTGGTACAGCCAGATCGATGCTATTGGAAACTCAATGATGCCTGCCATGGGGAATTGCATGATGGGCAATGCTGGCTCATGCCTTGGGGGCAACAATGGTGTCGGTTTTGGCTGGGATGATATGACTACTGTTAAGTTTGGTGTGCAATATAATGCCCAAAATAACTGGACTTGGCGAGCAGGCTACAGCCATGGTGATCAACCTATCCCTGACTCTGAGGCCTTTTTCAATATCTTGGCCCCTGGTGTAATGGAAGAGCATTTCACTGCAGGTTTCACTAAAAAAATTGCGGGTGGCAGTCAAGAAATAAACTTTGCTGCTATGTATGCACCCAAACATAGTGTCAAAGGTGCTATTAGTCCTACCCAAACTGTTGAGCTTGAAATGGAACAGTACCAACTTGAATTGGGTTGGTCATTATTATTCTAGAATTACAGTCCCGTATCTCCCAAGAAAGTTAACTGACCTTATTTCACTCAGCCAATAGCAACTCTATTTCGGCCTTGCTCTTTTGCTTTATAAAGCCCTTGGTCAGCGGTTTCAATTAGTCTTCGAAGGGCTTGTTCAGGCGTGTCTGCTGGAACAGGTTGCATGCATGCCACGCCCAAACTAAGAGTGACATAATCAGCAACAGATGAATAAGCATGTGGAATAGCCATAGATTCAACCATGGTACGCAATGATTCAGCTACAACTTGGGCACCTGCACTGTTTGTCTCAGGCAAAATAATGGCAAACTCTTCGCCACCATAACGAGCAACTATATCTCCAGGTCGATTTATTGCTGACTGCATTGCTAATGCAATACATTTCAAACAATCATCGCCGCCCTGATGTCCATAATTATCGTTATACAGTTTGAACTGATCAATATCACACACCACCAACGCTAAAGGTGTTTTTGTGCGAGATGCACGCTTGCATTCCTTCATCATTATTTCATCAAAATAACGCCGGTTAAACAGACTGGTAAGCCCATCTTTTACCGCAATCATTTTCAATTTACGATTAGCTTTGTGTAATTTCTGGCGCATTTCTGCAATACGTTGCATCGCACGTAGTTTCGCATTAAGTACTGTGGCATCAATTGGTTTGGTCAAATAATCATCACCACCAGCATCAATACCTCGAGCAATATCCTCCGGCTCAGTCATTGCAGATAGAAAAATAATTGGTACCCAATCATTTTCACTGTCTGTTAGAGCACGAATTTCCTTCGCAGCTTCAATGCCATCCTTAACTGGCATAGTGACATCCATAATCACTAAGTCAGGGCGCTCTATAGTGAAGCTATCAACCGCTTGCTGCCCATCATCTACAGTAACAACCTGATGACCAGCCTCTTCAACATAAGCCTTGATTAACATTCGGTTTGAGCGTGAATCTTCTGCAAGTAGAACTTTCATGATTTTAAATCTTTAGGTACCCGTTATTTTCATCTGATTACAGCTTATATGATTCAGAAAACACAATAAAGGCTTTTATCTCTCTATTTTTTTCTTGCTCGCGGATGGGCAGAATCATAGACCTTTGCTAAATGCTGAAAATCAACATGAGTATAAATCTGTGTTGTTGAAATATCAGCATGGCCTAATAACTCCTGAACAGCTCTTAAGTCCCCACTTGCCTCTAACATATGTGAAGCAAATGCATGTCGTAATCGATGTGGATGGACATGTTCCGAAATACCTTGTTTTTTACCCCAGAAACTTATTCGTTTTTGAATAGAACGTACGCCCAAACGTTTTCCCTGTTGGGTAATAAATAGTGCTGCCTGCTCAAAAAAACCAAGTTGATCACGCTTTGTTAACCATTTCTGTAATGCACCGATAGCTTGAGACCCAACAGGTACCAAACGACTTTTATTACCTTTGCCAGTAACGTAAACAAGTTGGTCACCAAAATCAATATCACGCAAATTAAGGCCTGCTAATTCTGCCAACCGCAAACCCGAAGAATAAAATAGCTCCATAATGGCATGATCTCTACAGGAAATGACTGTATCTTGTTGATTAAGATCCAGTAAACCACTCATTTGATCGACATCCAATGTTGCTGGTAGTCGTTTTTCAACTTTAGGGGCTTGTACTGCCTGAGCGGGGTTGTTATCAGCTAAGCCTTCTCGAATTAAAAAGCGATAAAGACTGCGTGTTGCAGATAAAGCACGTTGTATTGATCGGCCCGCTAAACCTTCACGGTGCAATTGCGCTATAAATCGACGGATATGACTGCTTTTTATTATTTGCCATCCATCCAACTCATGCTGTTCACAAAAAGCCAGAAACCGTTTTAGGTCACGCTGATAATTAGTCACCGTATGTGATGACATCCTTTTTTCCTGCGCTAAATAGTGCAGAAATAATTCAGTGTCTTGTTGCTGCTCACTCGCCATGCTGGTAGTAATTATATGATGGCCGTAATAATCGCATTACCACATCACCTAAAAAGCTCAGATAGTCTGTTGCCATATCTGCATGAAAACGATTAGCATCAAAGCTGGCTATCGCCAACAATCCCGCACATGGGACATGTCCTAATGGTATGCATGCTACTGAATTCACTTTATCAGCTTGCTCAATAAATAGTAATGTTTTTTGTGCCTTGGTTAACCTGCCACACACCGGTTGTTGTTTAGCTAATAAACTATCAAATAGTTTCAAGCTATCATCATCAGCATGTAACTGAACAATATTCTCTGATAGTTCAGGCAATGTAGGAGCTGTGTCTCCAGAAAAAAACAAACGTAAAGCCACTTCATCAGCTTTAAATTCTTTCTTCAGCTCACTCATCAACATTGACAGCAATTCATCAAGACTTTCTGCATCCATTAATCTCAAACACAACTGATGCACCCGTGACTGCAATTTATTATTTTGGCGTGCATTATCGATCAAAGCATGTAATTGCTCGAGTAGTTGTTCATTCTTATTTTGCAATCGTTCTGTCTGACGTTGAGCCAATGAAATCGTACCTTTAGGTGTGGTCGATAACTGTAATAACTCTAGAGCCTCTGGCTGCTCCACAAAAAAGTCAGGGTTATTCTGCAAATAAGAGCTTACCTGCTGTACTGTTAATGATTCTGTATCATCGCCCACGCAATTTCTCCATCAAATACATGTGTTGCCGGCCCAGTCATCGATACAGAAGCTTGATCATCAGGCCAGGCAATATTTAATTCACCTCCAGGTAATGATACCCTGACTTCTCGTGCTAAAAGACCACGCTGTATCCCATTGACTACCGCAGCACAAGCACCGGTACCACACGCTTCAGTTTCACCAGCACCGCGCTCATAGACTCGTAAGTTAATCTGTGATGGGTTACTAATTGCCATAAAACCGACATTTACCCGTTCAGGGAATTGATTATGATTCTCAATCATCGGTCCTAAAATTTCAACTTCAGCTGTTTTAACATCATCAACTAGTATTACCGCATGTGGATTGCCCATTGAAACAGCTCCAATCTCCACTTGTTGGTCATCAGATAACAGCAATGAGTAGGTTATATCCTGCTGTTCTTCCAAAAAAGGAATATCTGTTGGTGCGAAGTGTGGCAAGCCCATATCTACCTGAACATCACCATTAGTATTTAGATTCAAATAAATTACACCTGATGCCGTTTCAACCGCAATTGAATCTTTAGCAGTCAATTCTTTATCACGAACAAACCGAGCGAAACAGCGGGCACCATTACCACATTGTGCAACTTCACTACCATCTGAATTAAAGATCCGATATTTAAAGTCTATCGATGATTCTGAAGCCATTTCTACTAGCAATAGCTGGTCACAACCAATACCACGACGACGGTCTGCTAAAAAACGGATTTGAGATGAACTTAATTCAAGCTGCTGATTAATGGCATCAATAACAACAAAATCGTTGCCAAGTCCATGCATTTTGCTAAATTTCAACATAAGCTTTACTCATTATTCAGGTAAAATCTGCTCACCAGCATATAAGGACTCAATACTTTCTCGGGCACGTACAAGATGCATATTGTCACCATCAACCATAACCTCAGCAACGCGTGGTCGTGAATTATAGTTTGAACTCATAGTAAAACCATATGCGCCAGCCGAATGTACTGCCAACAGATCACCTGCTTTAATTGCTAGCAATCGATCTTTACCTAAGAAATCACCTGTCTCACAAACAGGTCCAACAATATCATATTTTTTTGCAGGCTCAACTTGGTCTTTCAGCACTGGTTGAATATCTTGCCATGATTGGTATAGAGCTGGACGCAACAAATCATTCATCGCAGCATCAACAACCGCAAACTGCCTATCATCAGTTAATTTTAAATATTCGATACGCGTTAATAACACGCCAGCATTACCTGCAATAGCACGACCTGGTTCTAATAAAACCTCTAAATCTCGATCGGCAAGTAACGGTACTAATTCTGATGCATATTCAGCAGGCGTAGGAGGAGTCTCATCACAATAAATAATCCCCAAACCACCTCCAATATCTAGATGACTCAAGTTAACATCTAACTCAGCCAGCCTATCCACTAGAGCTAATACTCGATGTAAAGCATCCACAAATGGAGTAACTGAAGTCAGCTGCGAGCCAATATGGCAATCAATCCCAACTATTTCAATATGCGCCATTTTCTGTGCTTGCAGATAGACAACTTCTGCATGTTCAATTGCTATACCAAATTTATTTTCTTTCAATCCTGTTGAGATATAAGGATGTGTCTGCGCATCTACATCCGGGTTCACACGAATCGAGATGGGTGCTCTCAACCCCATCTCACCCGCGACATCATTGATCCGCTCTAGTTCTGGTATAGACTCAACATTAAAACATCGAACAGCTTGCTCCAAGGCATATTTAATTTCCGCAACAGTTTTACCCACTCCCGAGAAAACTACTCGATTTGCTTGCCCGCCAGCTGCCAGAACACGTGCTAATTCTCCGCCCGAAACAATATCAAAACCAGATCCTAGTCGCGCCAACACATTAAGAACAGCCAAATTAGAATTCGCTTTAACTGCATAACACACACTATGTCGTAAACTTGAAAACGCATCATTAAATGCATGCCAATGACGCTCTAATGTTGCCCGTGAATACACATAACTAGGGGTGCCAAATTGTTCTGCTATAGTTGATAATGCAACGTTTTCAGCGAATAACTCTTCCGCCTGATAATGAAAATGGTCCATCTTTCTCCTAATCTAACCAATCTATTAAAATATTAGCTTCTGGCAAATAAAGATCGCCTTTTTGACCACATGCAGCTAATAACAACACACTCATAACTATCATCAGCCGTACCCAACTACTCAATTTTTGCATTACAACTGTCCTTCAAAATCATCAGGTTTTTAGTATATATGTTAACTACCGCACACGTCATGATATAAGAAACTAGAATTTATCTACCAACTTAAATAGTATAGGCTGTTAGAAATTGAAAAATAGTACTATTTTTAAGGTGTATCTTAG
>QNEY01000106.1 GCA_003645385.1 Gammaproteobacteria bacterium
CAACCTTATGAGCGTATTGGCGGTGATGAAGCTGTGCGCCGTCTATGCCAAACTTTTTATCAGATCATGTCTGATACACCACAAACACAACTTATTCGCGCAATGCATCCTGAAAATATTAAAATCAGTGAAGATAAGCTCTATATGTTTCTGTCCGGCTGGTTGGGTGGCCCACCACTTTATACAGATAAATATGGTCACCCTCGTTTAAGAGGCCGCCACTTACCCTTCCCTATCGGAATTGAAGAACGAGATCAATGGTTATACTGTATGGCTCAGGCACTTAAAATAATGGAACTTGATCAGATCTTTGCAGAACAATTGATGAGTTCTTTCGTACAAACTGCTGATTT
Organism: Gammaproteobacteria bacterium; assembly: GCA_003645385.1. GTDB lineage: Bacteria > Pseudomonadota > Gammaproteobacteria > Nitrosococcales > Methylophagaceae. Next base: position 354 of record QNEY01000106.1, read on the forward strand.
TATGAGAAACAAAGTAGAACAGGAATAAACAAAATGAATATCGGTGCACTGATTATCGGAGATGAATTACTGTCAGGAAAACGACAAGATCGCCATTTTAGTCATCTGCAATCGGTATTGGCTAAGCGTGGCCTAGAGCTAAGTTGGACAATTATTGTCGGTGATGACCCCGATCAATTACAGCGATTTTTAGCCTTTAGTTTGGCTAGCAAAGATTTAGTATTTAGCTTTGGTGGAATTGGTGCAACACCAGATGATCGTACTAGACAATCAGTTGCTAAGGTTGTTGAAGTACCTCTATCTCCTCATCCAGAAGCTGTTGCAGAAATTGAAGGCCAATTTGGCCATGCCGCCTACCCTAACCGAATTCTAATGGCTAATTTGCCTGAGGGAAGTCGTATTATTCCCAATCCGATCAATCGTGTACCTGGCTTTTCCCTTAACCATCACCACTTTATGCCCGGCTTTCCAGAAATGTCATGGCCTATGTTGGAATGGGTGTTAGATAATTATTATCAAGAGTTAAGAAATCTGGCTCCTGAGTTTGAGCAAGTTATTTATGTCACCAAGGGACGTGAATCTGATCTACTTGAAGTAATGACAAAAATCGATATCGATTTTCCTGAGTTACGTTTATCCAGTCTGCCTCATTTGGACAAACAACCTCACATTGAAATGAGTCTGCGTGGTGATGAAAAACAAGTTTATGAAGCAATGGCTATTTTAAAAGCAGTAATTGAGCAAGCAGGTTTTAACTGGTCAAATCAACTAACAGATAACCACTGAAACCAAACTGGTAATGTGAGCAGGCTCATGATCGTTGTTAACGCCACTGCTGCTGCATACAGTTCGCTATCCAACTGATACCGTTCACAGATTACGATCCCAAAAACCATTGTTGGCATGGCAGCAATAAGTACAACAGAAATATTCAATTCTGATGTCATTCCAATTGTGTGGCTTATCCCCAATACACTCAGTGGTACCAAAATTAATGATATTAGTACAACTGGCAATAATAATCGCAAAAACCGCAGATGTAAGCTGTGCCAACGGATACTCATTCCTAAAACAATTAACATTAAAGGCACTACCCCGCCAGCTAATAAAGACAAACCAGAATGAATAATGTCCGGTTGAGGGATACCAATGAGATTTAAGGTGATTCCAATACTCACTGCCCATAGAGGTGGAACTTTTAAAAGCTCTTGGATAGGATGAACGTCAGTTTTGTTGCCACCATAAAATTGAGCCAGCAACATACCAAAGGATAATAATATAGGCGTACATGCGAACAAATCATATTGTAAAGCTGTTGACCGCGTATGAGATCCTAGAACCTGATCTAACACTGGCAACCCAAGATAGGTCGAATTAGGAAATGATGCGGCCAATAACAAAGCTCCGGTTTGCTGTCTGTTGGCCTTCAATAATTTCAACACCAACCACATGGCAATAAGGCCGGTGATAATGCCACAGGTTGCAATAAATGAAATTTGTAGTGAAGTACTGTTTAGTGGTGTTCGCCATATTACGTCCAACACCAATGCTGGCAGCAAAATATAATAAACTAGATCGGTTAAAGCTCGACGATGTGCCAAACTTGAGATATGTGATGGTGCATGGTTCTTCCATATCGCACCACAGGCGATCAGCAGTGACATTTGAATCAGAGCAGTAAACATATGAAATAATCTTCAAATAGAAATTATCATTTCATCTTATCAATACGGCATAAAAAAACATAATGGTATGAATCCTGCACTGTTATTATGGTTATTTGGATCATCCATATCATTGAATAAAATTTAGCAAATGGGTAGGCAGGAAAATGAAATATAAAATTGAACCTACAAATAATGAACGCGTGATGCGGGAAAATGATTTTATCGTTTCCAAAACTGACACACGTGGCATTATTACCTATGCCAATCGAATTTTTATTGAGTTCTCAAAATATTCCGAAGAAGAGCTTATTGGAAAGCAACATAACATCATTCGCCATCCAGATATGCCCCGAGGCGTATTCAAACTATTGTGGGATACCTTAGCTCAGAAGCAGGAAATCTTTGCTTATGTTAAAAATATGTCTAAAGATGGTGGCTTTTATTGGGTGTTTGCCAATGTGACACCTTCTTATGATCAGCAAGGTAATGTGGTTGGTTATTATTCAGTAAGACGAAAACCCAAACCTGAAAGTATTGAAATATGTTCAGGTCTATATCAGGCCATGATTACAGCTGAAAAAGAAGCTGGACCCAAAAATGCTATTGAAGCTTCATTAGAATTAGTAACCAGCATACTCGCAGACAAAGGTGTGACATATGAAGAATTTATCCTTGGAATCTAACTTCAAGGCCTTGGCCTATATCAATAATCTACTTCTTTTAATTGTGGCATGTATTTTTTTCTGGAAAGCTGGAATTAATTGGGTTGTATTATCTGCCTTACTAATAAGCTTAGTTTACGGCGTATATTCTATCCGTAGAGTTAGTCAATGGCTGGATCCATTAAAGAAAATCAGTCGTGTTGCAGATGAGGTTAGTGCTGGTCATTTTGACATACGCATTACACATATTCAACATGACAATGAGATTGGTGATTTATCATGGAAGATCAATGATATGCTCGATCAACTTGAAGCTTATTTCAGAGAAACTGATACATCATTCACCAATGCGAGTGAAGGTAAGTTTTTCCGCAAAGCATTTCCTCAAGGCCTTCATGGAACATTTGTTACGTCACTTAATAATATCAATACATCTATCGATGCGATAGAAGATACACAGAAATTTCTGTTAAAAAATGAGTTAGTATCAAACCTTGCTCGATTAAGCTCTAGCAATTTACTAATTGACCTAAGACTCAACCAGCTTAGCATCGAAGAAATAAAAGATGTTATGGATGTGGTCACTACTACGTCAAAACAAATGGCTGAAGATGCAGAAGGCAGCCAAACATCTATCAATACCGTAGTCACTAATCTTAATGAAGTCATTGCTAAAATTGAGAAAAATAATACTGAAATTGTAGATCTTAATAATCTTAATGAAGAAGCATCATCCGTTATCAGCTTAATCAAGAGTATTGCCGATCAAACCAGTCTACTTGCTTTAAATGCAGCTATTGAAGCAGCAAGGGCCGGTGAACAAGGTCGAGGTTTTGCTGTTGTTGCAGATGAAGTTCGCAATCTTGCTGACAATACAATTAAGGCAACAGCTTCTATTGCCGAAGTGCTGGAAACATTCCAGCAAAAATCAACTGACATGTTAAATGATTCATCAATTATGTCTGAGATGGCAGATTCTTCACGACAAGTAGTGGCAGAATTTGCCGACAAATTTGAAAATTTCGCCTCTTCAGCCCGAGACACTGAACAACGCATGAATTATGCAGATGATATTAGTTTTGCTGCCTTAGTTAAGGTGGAGCATTTCCTTTACAAACAAAATGCATATATGGCGTTATCAACAGGTATCAATTCAAGTGAATCACAAGCTACTAAGATCGATGACAAACACTGTCGATTAGGTCACTGGTTTTATGAAGGTGAAGGCGCCAAATTCATGGCTAATCATCCATCACAGAGTAAGTTTTCTGCAGTTCATGCAGACATACATAATAATATCCAACAAGCGATATCTTTATTGGATAATAGTTGGGAAAATAGTCGAAGTACACAGTCAGAAATTTTGACTTCTTTTAAACAAGCAGAACATGCTAGTTATGAATTAATGGGCCTGATAGACAGCATTGTTAAAGAAAAACATAATTAACAATTCTCTTGCACCTTGATCTCAATGTTTTTTTAGCCAAAACTTCTTCTTATTCCGCATAACTGACAATTATTTTCTTGTCTGCTATTAATGGTCAATGTATCTTAAGATTACTGAGAAAAATGACAGATTCATTAGCATGCTAATATCTGTGTGTTTGTTACACTTTGAACTCTTAAGAAACACTTAGGAAATTACTATGTCATTATCTAAACAGCTATTAATCCTAATTACTATTATTTTTGCCATAATTTTTTCAGTTAACTTTTTTCTGAGTATCGGTAATATAAAAAGCTATTTGGAAGTTGAATCTGAAATCCATGCCCAAGATACAGCCACGTCACTAGGACTGTCACTAAGTCCCCACATGGCAGATGAGCAGGATCCAATTATCCGTACGATGATGAATGCCATTTTCGACAAGGGATATTACAAAGAAATACGATTGCTTAATGTTGATGGTGAAGCTCTAATTATCCTGACAAACCCAGAAAAGATTGAAACTGTTCCCCAATGGCTGATTGAACTTGTTCCAATGAAAACAGCAACTGCTGTCTCAGAAATAAGCTCAGGCTGGAATATCTCTGGCACACTTTATGTCTCAACAAATCCTGGTTATGCCTATTTGAAGCTTTATCAACAGGCTAAATCAACATTCAAATATTCATTATTGATTTTTCTAGCTGCCTTAGCACTATTAGTGTTGGTATTGAGATTGACCTTAAAACCATTAAAAGCAATTGAAAAACAGGCTGATGAAATCTCTTCTGGTCGATTTACAACCATAGATGACTTACCTTGGACATTAGAAGTAAAAAGTGTTGCCATTGCGATGAACAGCATGTCTCGCAAAATTGGAGGTATGATTTCCAGACTTAATTTCAAAGTGACATCTCTGAGTGAAAATTTAAAACAAGATCCACTAACTAAACTGCTAAATCAACCCACATTTGATGCTAATACAAAACAAGCATTGTCGTCTGGTACTTCTGGTTTTGCAGTATTTATTAAATTTGATGATTTGGCTCAAATTGCCAAAGATAGTGGTCATAAAGCTATTGATCAGTTGTTGGTTGATTTTGCCAAAATCTTATTAGCTTTAGACCAAAAAACTATTTCAGCCTACCGACTATACGGTTCAGAGTTTGCCCTACTAGCTCCCAACATGGATCATTCTCAAATCAAGATTTTGGCAGAAAATATAAAACTTTCTATCACTGAACTTGGACAGCAATATAATGTTGAGGATTTGATTCATATGGGACTTGTCCCATACAGTCGTAGCACTGAATTTAACAAGCTATCATCAGCAATGCTTGAAGCCTATGAACAAGCTAAAAACATCGGTAGTAACGCTTATTTCATCAAGGATGATATAGCAAATTCAATGAGTGATTTAGAATGGAAAGAACTAATTAACACTACGATCGATGACAATATACCGGAAATCACTTTTACAGCCGAAGCCTTTAATTACGATATTGAAACACCTCAACAAGTAATGGAAGAGGCATTTACGGTTGTCAAAGATAAAAATGGCAACTTGGTATCAACGGGTACATTCTTCTCGATGGCACAAGAATTTGATCTAGCTGAAGCTCTTGATAAATATGTAGTTAATCATGTTATTTTATTGATGGAACAATCAGAGAAGACCTCTCCTATCACTATCAATCTGGCGATGACATCCATTGTCTCACCCAGATTTAAGGACTGGTTACAAGCCAGACTGGATAATTCATTGGTTCAGGCTGGATTACTCGCATTCAGTGTTACGGCATATTCGGCTGCTAAAGACATCAATGCCTTTGCCAACTTTAGTATGTTTGTAAAATCCCTTGGGGCAACAACACTGCTTAAACGCTATTCATCCGACATTGTAGCTATTGATGTACTTAAAGACCTGCATATCGACTATCTACGATTAGCTAGAGATTTGACAACAGATATTCAAGGCAATACAAGTAAGCCACACTTCTTAGAACTGATGCATGAGGTTGCGTCATTGTTAGATATTAAAGTGATTGCTGAAGGAGTAGAAAATGATCACGATTTCGAAATTGTCAAAGCTGCTGGAATTTATGGCATAAGTCGCTAGAAGTAAAATCAATGTTTGTGTATCAATCACATCAACGCCTACTTGGTCTAATTATTTCGCTATGTATTTTTATTTCTTTGCCTCTATTGGCAGACCTAAGC
>QNEY01000107.1 GCA_003645385.1 Gammaproteobacteria bacterium
CTAACAGATGATGTTAAAAGAACACATAAATAAATGCTGTAAGTTTGGTGACTTCACTCTCACCAGTGGAAAGAAGTCAGACTTTTATGTTAATGTAAAAGAACTGATGTTCACCCCAAAGACACTTGCCTTGATTGGTGAAGACTTGTACCTTGAGATTATTAAAATTTTTGGTGAAGTTGATTGTATTGGCGGTATGGAAATGGGTAGTATCCCACTGACTTCAGCCGTTTCGATTTACTCACACAACAATGGTTCTTTATTCTCTGGCATACCACACTTTGTTGTGCGTAAAGAACCACGTAAGCACGGTATGGGGTCTCAGATTGAAGGTGTGTGCCATGGTGATATTGTGCTGGTTGACGATGTGCTAACCACTGGTGGCTCGCTGATGAAAACCTGTGCCATCCTTAATGAGGCAGGGCATAATGTTACGGGGGCTATAGTGGTAGTTGATCGTGAAGAAGCTGACCACACCAAAATCCCTTTCCCCGTGATAAGCCTGTGCAGTAAATCTGAATTACAGGAACTGCAATGAAAAGGGAAAACACAGTGTACACCTGTGACCAATGTAGTACAGAGGTGACCGTACACAAAGGATGCTTTGCAGGCACTAACCCTGATGCTGACTGGATACGTCTATACATGAAAGATAGGACATCTGACATACACAAAACAAGCTATCACTTTTGTTCTAAGGGGTGCGTGGCAAACTACATGGTGGACAAAGCATGATTGAAATTATGTACGACTCTGTTGAGCAAGAAACTGAAAACGCTTGGCTGATTGAATTTGAGCCAGGAGTCCAACACTGGATGCCAAAAAGCCAATGTGAGGAACCAGATGGTAACACCATTGAGGTTAAAGACTGGCTGGTTGATAAAAAGGAACTTGAGGAATACGTAGTATGAGCGAAGGTAAACACTTGATTGGTAAACTCATGGATGAAATTGCTCACATGGATTCTGATAATGATTGGGATCCATCAGATGTAAGTAATGATTCACGCATCAATCTGATCGAAGCACACTCCATGCTGGTGTACTTGAAAAGGAAACTGACTAAGGTAGCCATACGGGAGGGATACATTGGATAAAAATGCTGTAATCATGTGTTTGGTGGGGCTATGCCTACTAGGGGCAGTCTGGGGTTCAGTGCAAGATGTAGAAAACAAAAAATTAAAAGGCGATACAATGCAAGAAACAAGTGAATTAGTAGGTGTGTCTCTCATAGACAAGTTTGCTATGGCTGCTCTGTCTGGATTATTACAACGTGGTGACGGGGATATTATTGACCCAGAGTTATTCGCTAAAGATGCTTACCGTATAGCCAATGCTATGATGGAGCAAAGATTGAAGCGTACTGAATCTCGCTACGGTAAAAAGAAACAATGATTCTCAAGTTGAAGGCAATGAGTGCTGTGTTCGTGTTCCGTGCCTGTACCTTTTCGTGGATATTCTTATTGCCACACGCAGGTAGTACCCTTCAACTTCCTTTAATTCGGAACTCCTAGCCTGAAGCTGTGCGTCTCAGGTTAATATCCGTAACAGCATAACGGACTGTGAAACAGCACGAGTGGGTACCAGTTTGGGTACCCCGTGTTATACACATAGAAGGGGGGTGGTTTTTGCTGAATCCTTTTACCGCCCCCCTTCACCTTTACTTAGGAGAGTACAATGCGAAGTATAAAAAAAGCCTTACGCAAACAAATAGACCCTCAACAACGTGAATACATGAACGGTGTCAGATGGCTTGTTAACGATGGTCCACGTGGTAGTGGGCGTACTCACTTACTTGCCATTGCCTTTGTTGATAAAGCCATATGCTGTGGGCACCCAGTCCACGTGTGGGATCACTACCCATACAATCCAGGGAGAGGTGCACACCATCTGTTCATGGAAATTGATAAAGTGGTGCAGAATGTCAACATGGCTCACCCGTACAAGATCCTTAAATTGCATATAAATCAAAGCCAGCGTTCCATTCAGGTAGCAGTGTTACGTGATCCTACCAATAAACCATTGCCTGAATACGTAGGACACCTTAAATTAAGACCTGAAGAACGGTATATGTGCCATTGCCAAGATGGGCTTATCGTGTACACAGACCTGCCTGCATGTGACAGGGTGAAATGTCCTAAATGTTCAATGTGGTATGAGGTATATGATAATGAGAAAGGCAGGGGTGTGGAGGCAGTGCGATGAAAAGTATCCGTCTCGTCAACTTCCAGGCTCATAAGGATTCCACAATAGAGCTTGCAAAGGTAGGTATGACCGCCATTACTGGTAAGAGTCACCATGGTAAGTCTTCAGTAATACGTGCTGTTGGGTGGATGCGTGACAACAAACCAAAGAATCCACGGTTCATACGCAAGGGAACGAAGAAGGCCACAGTCACTATTGGCACTGTCAGGCATGAGCGTACAGAGAAAACCAATAAGTATTTCATTGAGGGGAAGAAGGATCCTTTCACAGCGTTGCGTGGTGCTGTACCTGAAGAAGTTGAAGAAGCACTTGGCCTCGGACCTGATAATATTCAGGGTCAGCATGATAGGATATTCCTACTTGATGATAGCCCAGGAAAGGTTGCTGCAAAGCTGTCAACTTTAGTTGACTTGGAATCAACCACCACAGCCCTGAAGTACATTGCTCAGAAGAAAAGAACGCATAAGGCAAACGCTGAATCCCTCAAAAAACTCATTGAAGAAACTGAAGCTCAAATTGAAAAGCTCAGTCATGTTGACACAGCAGACGCTGACCTTGTTGAAATTGAGTCTGAGGGCTCGCACATTGAACGGTTACGGGCAAAGTGGTATACACTTGACTCAACTATTAAAAAGGCGGTACAGGCCAATTTGGAGCTTTCAGAGATACCAGACACATCAGCCCTTGAACCTGCCCGTAAATTAGAAAAGGCATGGGTTACCCTTGAAGAACTGAAAAGTGATAGACAAGTGCTGTACCGTACCATCTGCCGTATTGAGCAGTTGCAGGGTGAAGTACAGTTTGATCCAAGTAAGTTACTCAAACGTGCAAATCGCTTATTGAAAATGCAGGATAAACGTCTGGGGCTGTCAATAGCTGTGGGCAATGCTGGTTCTTTTGAATTGGAAGTTGCTGAATTGAAAGATGAAGAAGCTGCACTACAGGCTAGAAAAGATGAATTACTCAAGGGCGAGTGCCCACTTTGCGGGAGAGTATAATGAATGTAAGAGTTGAAATCACATACAATGTGGAAGATATCGGTGGTGTTGATTGCATAGCTGCTGTGGATAAAGCAGTACGTGAGAAAATGAAGAAGGCAGATGCTGTATGGTACGGTGGTGGGTACAACATGTCCACTGGTGATAGGGACATGGCCTTTGATTTACCAGTGGAGAACCCAAGTGAGGCGTAAACTTAGTAACACACGCAAGGCTGATCCTGAGCAAAGGTTCATCGGGTGTGGTGATCTTCATGCTGCAAAGAATAAACCACGGTACCGTATTGATCCCTACTGGGAAACATGGCAGGGTAAAATGAGATGGGTAATCAACTATGCCAATGAGGTTGGTGCCAGACTGCTCATAGCAGGGGACATATTTGATACGTCACGGGTTTCACCTGATGTAACCAACATCGTACTTGAGATATTCCTTGAAGCCTATGATGTTCCCTACGTGGTGGCAGGTCAGCATGATCTCAAGTACCATACAGACCTTGACAAGTGCCCACTGTATACCCTTGCATTGGCAGGGGCAGTAAAAATCATAGACAGGTTTGAAGAGTTTACTGGTGCAGGGTTTGGGCAACCAATACCTGAAGAAGCCAATAAGTTCCTGATCACCCATACCACCATCACCGAAGGTGACCCACCATTCTTTTTGCCAGATGCCATTGCTGCCAAGAAATTCATGCGTCAGCATCAACAGTACGATATCATTATAAGTGGTGATTACCACGTACCTTTCTCAGTTAAACTGGGTAAGCAACTGCTGATAAATACAGGTACTCTGATACGTAATAAGAAAGACATGCATGGGTACCACCCATACATCTGGGACATCACAACAGGTGGTGGCAACCCAACTAAAGTGGAACGTATTGAAGTACCGCATGAACGGTTCTCTAATGTGTTTGACCTTGAGGGTATTGAGTATGACAAAGATCATGGCATAGTTATCGACACTAAACGCCTTAAAGAACTTATTGATTCAGGGGTTGAGAACAATGACCTCACAAGCATCGTTAGGACCATTTTCAAAACTATGGTTGCGGATGGTGTACACATAAACAAAACACTTGTGAACGAAGTGCTAGAACAGTGTACATAAAAGCATTGACATACCCTAGTTGTATGGTACTATAAAACTATTATAGGTCACTACACAAAAGGGGTGCAGAATGAAGAAGAAATGTATAGATTGTAAAAAAAGTAAAAAAGTAAAAAAATTCTACGAAAACTCGGGTATGTCTGATGGGTTTTTAAGTACATGTATTAAATGCACACGTTTACGTAGAAGGGGTGCCCAAGAAAAGATTAAAGGGGTGTACAATAGTCAAGTAGCTCATTCCAAACATAGGGGGCACCCCGCACCTGATTATACACAACAACAGTTGATTGATTGGTGTCTTGCACAACCGCTGTACCACAGATTACATAAGGCGTGGAAACAGTCAGGATATGTAAAAAAATTAGCACCCTCGTGTGATAGGGTTGATGACTACAAACCATATACATTGGATAACATACAGTTAATGACATGGGAAGAAAATTACTCGAAGCATTTCAAAGGTAGGATTGAGGGGGTTGCTAATCAACTATCGAAAAAGGTAGTACAGATACACAAAAATACAGGTAAAGTGATACAAAGCTTCTATTCTACACGGGATGCTGAACGTAAAGTTGGTGTATCTCAAAGTAATATAGTATCTGTGTGTAAGGGTAAACGAAAAACGGCTGGGGGTTTCAAATGGGAATACAACAAAAATTAGTGTGGACAATCTATAAGCAATTAAAAAAAGATGGTGTGCCCATAAGCAAAAAATTAACCGAGGAGGTACTTTCTGGATGTCTATAGAAATTAATGAAATACAAGATGTTGTAGCTGAACTTGAACAGGTACATACCAAACGAATCAAAGCCGAGACACGCCTTGAACAAGAAATGGAAGTGCTTGAAGGGCAGGGGCACGCATCCATTGAGGAAGGTAAAAAAGCACTGAGTAAGTTGGATACCAAAATCGAGAAACGTGAAACTGACCTCACTGAAGACTTTGATAACTTCATGGCTGACTATGCAGAACTGTTTGAATAGGAGAATAGAATGAATGATAAATTAACAGCATCTGAAGCTGTATACGGGGTACTGGCTCATTTATCCACAAGGGTCAAACCCATAACTGTTTCGGAAAAACATGATGCAGGTATCCTGGCAGACATAGCAAACGATTTCTGTGTAGCCAATGGCTTGGAAGACCCACGGGAAGACTACCATAAAATATTGAACCATCCAAAGGAAAGATAGCATGGACATTAAAACATTTGAGCAAGAGTCAGCCCGTACGATGACCCCAAACATATTCCCTGACTCACTTAGCCCCGTGACACTGCATGGTATCATAGGCATAGCAAGTGAGTCTGGCGAGCTCCTGGACGCTGCTAAGAAGGCATATTTTTACGGGCATAAACCTGACAAGGCCAACATGCGTGAGGAAATAGGGGATATCATGTGGTACCTTATGGCTGTGTGTAGAGAAGAGCAGTGGGACATTGAGGAAATCATGGGGGAGAACATTGCCAAATTACGCAAGCGGTACCCTGAACAATTCACCACAGCCCTTTCAGCAATGCGACTTGATAAAATAAAAGATGGTGGTGCCTAATGATTGAAGCACGCAAAAGGATTGACGAACTCAAGGCTGAACAAAGGGTAGCCAAGAAGCGTCTTGGCAATCTGAATAAACAACTTGATAAGGAACTCAAAAATATTGAGGAAATTGAAGCAGTGCAAAAACTGTTTCAATCTGCTGTGGCATTGATGTATGAAAATCTCAGTTCAAAACTTGGGGATATCATTACTGAGGGCATTGCCATAGTGTTCCCTGATGCCCAGTTAAAATTTGTTGTCAACTTTGTTGAGAGGCGTAACAATGTCGAAGCTGATATCCTACTTGAAGACTCTGATGGTGAACAGTTTTCTGTGCTTGATGATTCTGGCGGGGGTCTCGCTGATTTTATTGCCCTTTTGCTTAGGATCACGTACATCATTCTGTCAGAACATAACAACATTCTTATTGCAGATGAGCCATTAAAGTTTA
>QNEY01000108.1 GCA_003645385.1 Gammaproteobacteria bacterium
ACCAGTACGATGTTGAGTTTTGATGACGTGGTGGACGTTGCCAGTCAAGTGCAAAGGCAATCGGCGCCCAACCCGCTTGTGGGCGTAGTTTTTCTTGTCCTACATAATGAGCCCAACCGCCCCCAGTTTGGCCTACACAACCACACATATGAAGTAGATTCATGATTGAACGATAGCTCAAATCATTGTGGTACCAGTGATTAATCGCTGCACCCATAATGACCATAGATTTACCAGTCGTTTTCGCTGCGTTATAGGCAAACTCACGACCAGTACGTTCAATATCAGCTGCTTTCACACCAGTCACTTTTTCTGCCCATGCAGGTGTATAAGCCACATTAGCATCATCATAGGACTTAGCTACATTTTCACCACCTAAGCCACGGTCAAGACCATAGTTAGAGAGTTGTAAATCAAAGACACTAGTCACTAAAGCTTCTTCACCATTAGCTAAGGTGATTTTTCTAACCGGCATATTACGCCACAATAAACCAGGTTCATCTGGTGTGAAGTGAGGGAAACCAACTGCAACCACTTCATCCTGGCTACCAAGACAAGATAACTCTTCAACAATGTCTTGTTGACCGGCCTTTGGTAAAAGATTCCATTTGCCATCTTCACCCCAACGGAAGCCAATGGATCCATTAGGTGCAACAAAGCTTTTGCTGGTTTCATCAAAAACGATTGTTTTCCATTCAGGGTTATTGTCTTCCCCTAAATTGTTATCAAAATCTGAAGCTCTTAAACAACGATCAGATACATAACCATCTTCATGTTTGCGTAAGATAACCTGAATAGGTAAGTCTGTATTTTGGCGTGCATAATCGATGAAATAAGGTTCTTGTTTATCGATGTAGAATTCTTTCAGTGCTACATGACCCATTGCAAGGAATGCTGCTGAATCCGTACCTTGTTTAACCGGCATCCAAAGATCAGCAAATTTTACATATTCAGCATAATCAGGTGCCATCGAAACAACTTTAGTCCCTTTATAACGTGCTTCCGTCATAAAGTGAGCATCAGGTGTGCGTGTCATCGGTAAGTTTGCACCGGTGATAATCAAGTAGGTTGAGTTATACCAATCTGCTGATTCCGGAACATCTGTTTGCTCACCCCATGTTTGCGGGCTTGCAGCAGGTAAATCACAATACCAATCATAAAAAGAACCGACAGCTGCACCGATGAGAGAGAGGTATCGAGAGCCAGCGGCATAAGAGATCATTGACATAGCAGGGATAGGTGAGAAACCATAAATACGGTCAGGACCCCATTTGTCAATGGTGTAAACATTTGCTGCAGCGGTAATTTCAGTCACTTCATCCCATGTTGCACGAACAAAGCCACCTAAACCACGTACAGATGTATATTTTTTACGTTTATTTTCGTCAGCTTGAATGGCTGCCCAGGCTGCAACAGCATCTTTACCTGCCCGACGTTCAGCACGATAAAGTTCAAGTAATCGACCACGAATAAGTGGGTGTTTAATACGATGAGGACTATATAAATACCAAGAGAAACTTGCACCACGTTGACAACCACGAGGTTCATGGTTTGGCAAATCATCACGGGTACGTGGATAGTCAGTTTGTTGCATTTCAAATGCAACCAGACCACCTTTAACAAAGATTTTCCATGAACAACCACCGGTACAGTTCACACCATGAGTTGAACGTACTATCTTGTCATGACGCCAGCGATTACGATAACCCTCTTCCCATTGACGGTCTTCATTAGTCACGATGCCATGATCATCTGAAAAGGTGTCTTTAACCTTATCAAAGAAATTTAGTCTATCTAAGAAATGACTCATTTTTCTCTCTCCGTTTTTACGTTTACTACTAACATTTAAATAAAGGCAGTCAGTACTCAGTACAGCTGACTGCCTTATCAAAAATTTATGGATTATAAAACTCTACATTTTTACGTAAGTAGAACCACCAGTTAATAACCATACAGACTGCATAGAAAATTGCAAAACCATATAGTGCATTTTCAGGTGTAGTTGCCTTAATTTGCTCACCAAATACTTTAGGAATGATGAATGCACCATAAGCAGCTACCGCTGATGTCCAACCTAATACGGGACCAGCCTGTTCTTTGTTGAATACTTGAGAGATAGTACGGAAAGTTGATCCGTTACCAATACCTGTCATTGCAAACAAAATCACAAACAAGATTAAGAAAGGCCAGAAGAACTCTTCAGGTGTTGCTGATGAATAAGCTTGCTTCATATAATATGCAACACCAAGAGCAGAGAGTACCATTACACCAGAGATGATTTGTGTTACTTTTGCACCACCAATCTTATCAGCAATCATGCCACCCAGTGGACGAATCAATGCTCCCACAAAAGCACCAATCCAGGCATAGGTTAATGCGGATGGGCCATTAGGATTGACAGTATCATGAGTCATCACCCCGTCTATTAATAAATGCTGGTAACCAAATACAACTTTAATCGATAAAGCTAGTGTTGCAGCATAACCAATGAACGAACCAAAGGTCATTACATAAATAATAGTCATTGCCCAAGTGTGTTTATTATTAAAAATTTTATACTGACGGTTTAAGCCTTCTTTATAATCAGCACCTAAAGGCAATAATTTTAATAAGAACACTGTTAATGCGATGATAATTGGTAGTGTTATCCATTTGCTCAACATTATTCCAGAGCCACTTGCCACTTCTGGCAACATCAACCACAAACCAAATGCTGCAGTCGCAAGACCTAAAACCAACATCACAATAATCTTTACAAATGCACTCATTGTCGAGCCAATATTAGGCGACACATGATCAGCAGTAAGATTGTTCATCCCCATCCATGTTGCAATTGCAAGTGGAATCAATATGATTAGCCAGATATATCCTGCATTTTGAATATAGGTTTCTGTACCTGCAGGGATCTTACCAATCAAGGTGCCAGAGGCAATTTCTAATTGCATCGGATCGCCGGTAAAGCCAACTGCCATTGTCATTACTAATGGAATTAAAATTTGCATGGTCGTAACACCAAAGTTACCTAAACCCGCATTCATTCCTAAAGAATAACCTTGTATCTTTTTAGGATAGAAGAAAGATATATTTGACATTGATGAGGCAAAGTTACCGCCACCAAAGCCCGATAATAAGGCTAAAATCTGGAAATGCCAGAATGGTGTATCAGGGTTAGATAATGCAATACCAACACCCAATGCTGGCAATATTAATAATGATGTTGTTAAAAATATGGTATTTCGACCACCCGCTAGACGAATAAAGAAGGTAGACGGGATTCGGAGTGTTGCACCTGAAAGTCCAGCAATCGCTGTTAAGGTGAACAATTGTGATTTTTCGAATCCACCATAACCAAGGTTAAGCATTTGTACTGTGATAATGCCCCACATCATCCAAACAGCAAAACCACTTAACAAACTTGGAATCGATATCCAGAGATTCCTGTTTGCAACATGTTTACCCTCAGATTCCCAGAACTGTTCGTCCTCGACATCCCATTTTTTTATATCAGACATAAATCTCCCCTTTTATTATTCAGCAGCTTCTGCTGCTTTTTTTGCTACATACAATTCATGACGTTCAGCTTTCATTGGCCGTACTTCTGTCCAGTACATCCAGACTAGAGATACCCAAACCACACCAAACATCAACATAAATACTGAAGAACGTACACCGGTAAGATCAACTAACGCTCCAAACATGATAGGTAAGAAGAATCCACCCATACCACCAGCCAAACCAACAATTCCTGAAATAACACCAATATTATGGGTGTAATCATCAGAGATATATTTGAACACTGATGCTTTACCAATCGCGAAGGCAACACCAATTGTGAACATCAAAATAGTAAATACAGTTGAACTAAGTCCAATATGGAAATCCATTGAACCATCTACAGTCATAATGGTTAACTGTGTTTGTGGATAAGATAAGAAGAATAAAGCTGCTAAAGAAACCCATAACACCCACCATGTGACTGTATGAGCACCATATTTATCTGAAAAGAATCCACCCATTGCACGTAAAATACCACCTGGTAGTGAGAAACAGGCGGCTAGTAAGGCGGCTGTTTTAAGATCAAATCCGTATTCAGCGATATAGTATTTTGTCATCCATAATGCTAAAGCGACATAACCACCAAATACGATTGAGTAGTACTGACATAGTTTCCAGACCACAGGATCCTTCAATGCTTTCAACTCTTCAGCCATGCTGAATTTTTTATCCGACTTATGGGAAGGGTCATCATAAGTAAATAACCAGAAAGCAATTGCCATTACAGTCATCAGTACTGCATAGACTTTAGGAACCATTGTCCAACCATAGGCAACTACAATGCTAGGGGCAATTAATTTGGTTAAGGCAGCACCCACATTACCTGCACCAAAAATACCCATTGCAGTACCTTGCTGATTTCTAGGGAACCAACGAGCAACATAGGCGATACCGACGGTGAATGAAGCACCTGCAAGACCAACAAATAAGCCAGTTACAAGATAATGCCAATATTCTGTACCTTGAGATATAAGCCAAATTGGGAAAATTGTAGAGACCATTAATCCCATAAAGACAATTCGACCACCATATATATCGGTCAAAATACCGATAGGTAATCTAAATAATGAACCCGTTAATACAGGCATTGCTATCAGAATACCAAACTGAGTTTCATTTAAACCCAGTGTTTCTTTA
Source organism: Gammaproteobacteria bacterium (assembly GCA_003645385.1). GTDB lineage: Bacteria > Pseudomonadota > Gammaproteobacteria > Nitrosococcales > Methylophagaceae. The sequence continues at coordinate 4,693 of QNEY01000108.1, forward strand.
ATAGGAATACCGATAACAGCAAACATCATCCACACCATAAAACATACTGTAAAAGATAAGGTGCTCGCTGCGGTGACGGACCAAGCCTTGGTTTTTTGTGTTGGCATATCGCTCTCCCTAAATTACTAAATTTATATAGTGTTAGGATAGGCGCATCTAGAGCAACAACCTATTCTCCTGAAGTATAGGTTGGAAAGAAAAAAGAACTAGTTCTTTTGGGTAGGGTGGGAAAAAATTTAAACCACAGAGAACACAGAGTTTTTAATATTCAGTTTTTCTTTCTCTATGTATTCCGTGCCTACATGATGGTCTAAAATGAGAACAAAATACTTTTCATATAAGAATCTCATAATGACAGTGTTTTGTAGCTATGATTTAGGCATAAGTCCATGCTCAACCGCATAAACAGCAGCCTGAACACGACTAGTAATCTTCAGTTTCCGCAAAATGCCTTGCACATGAATTTTGACTGTTGATTCAGCTAAACCAAGGGTTCTGGCAATACTTTTATTGCTTTCTCCTTGAGCCAACATAATAATGATTTCACTCTCTCGTGGGGTCAATTTAACGGTCTCTTTTTCTGGCTCTTTTTCAATGCTTGGTTCACGTACAGCATCAACCAGTGCTACCGACATTTGGGGGGACATTACCGATTCCCCTTTAACAGCCCGGCGTATAGAATCTATTAAAAATTCAATTTCAATATTTTTAAGTAAATAACCTCGTGCACCACTACGCAATGCTTGCATTAAATCTTGAGCATCTTCTGAAACCGTTAACATCAAAACCTCAGTTTCAGGCACATCTTCTGTTAACATCTGCAATGCATCTAGACCGCTCGTTCCCGGCATATGTAAATCAAGTAAGACCACATTCGGCTTAAGCTGTTTGGCTCGCTTGACTCCTTCAAGACCATCACTCGCCTCACCAACCACTTCAAAACCATCTTGACTCTCAAGCAAAGACTTGATTCCAGTGCGAAACAAGCTATGGTCATCAACCAGTAAAATACGAATCGTGCTCATCTATGTGCTAGCTCCTTAGCGATAACATTGGTAGCAAGAGGCAGAGTTAAACATATCGTTGTCCCTTCTTCTGGAGAAGAATCAATAGTCAAAGCGCCATCGATACGGTGAGTACGTTCTTTCATAATTCGAAGGCCAACATGTGTTTCGCCAGCATCTTTAGTATTATCAAAACCAATCCCATTATCATGAATAATTAGCTGACACTCACGACCATGGAATAATTGAACATCAACCTGTGTTGCTTGTGAATGTTTACGAATATTAGAAAGGCATTCATGCAAGATATGTAGGAATTGTAGAATTATCTCCGGCTGTAATGTCAATACATTACCTTCAAATTCATAGTGGGTCTCAATGCCAGTCTGACCTTCAAATTTTTCCAATGCATCACGAATTGCCACATCAATATCATCATGTTCTATTCGAGTACGGAAATGAACTAATAACTCACGTACATCGTCGTAACTTTCCTGTATACCTTCTTTAATTTGAATTAATGTTTTATCTACTTGTTCGACTTGTCCTTTACGGAGTCCATCTTGCAGCAATTGTGTTTGA
>QNEY01000109.1 GCA_003645385.1 Gammaproteobacteria bacterium
ACCAGATAAACTACTGGAGTTAGAAATTAAGCATGGGCTATTTTTCTGATTCATTAGCCGCAGCTTTTCAATTAATTATTTCATTTGATAAAGATATTTATCAAATTGCAATCACTTCTGTTTCAATATCATTTTTTGCAGCACTTATCGCCGCCAGCTTAGCAATCCCTGCTGGAATTTATATGGCACTGAATCAATTTTCAGGCAAACAAATCATTCAACATTTACTCAATACCTTAATGGCCATGCCAACGGTTGTTATTGGCTTGTTGCTTTATGGCTTATTCAGCCGTTTAGGGCCTCTTGGCCACTTAGATCTACTCTATACACCCACTGCCATCATCATTGCCGAGGCGATTCTAATCTTCCCAATCATGATGAACCTAGCTATTGTGGCAGTAACATCTGCTGATCAACGTTTAGTGCCAACATTAATCAGCCTTGGTGCCAAACCAATAGCCTTATCGATCCAAGTTGCCAAACACTCTCGTTTTGCAATCCTTGCCGCTATTATTACTGGCTTTGGACGTGCTATTGGTGAAGTAGGTGCAGCCATGATGTTAGGTGGCAATATCGAAGGATTTACTCGTACAATGACGACAGCTATTGCCCTCCAAACCAGTAAAGGGGAATTTGAGACAGGTCTAGCACTCGGTCTTTTACTTTTAGTAATTGCCTTTATCGTAAACTTTATGCTGTCCTGGCTTCAAAGACCACATTCATGAGCTCTAGCTATCAGCTAAAAAACATTAAAGTCCATCATGGTCAACAATGTGTACTGGACATCCCAGAGCTATCTTTGCCCGAAGAAAAATGTATTGCACTGCTAGGTGATAATGGTGCGGGCAAATCTACTTTGCTTGATTTGCTTGCCTTCACTTCCAGACCTGATCAAGGTGAAATAACGCTAAAAAGACAAGCTACTTTATACCCGCTACACCCCAAACAACGCCAAATGATAGGTTATGTCCCACAACATCCTTTTCTACTTGCTGGTAGTGTGGCTGACAATATACAACTGGCACTCCGGTTGCAAGGCATCGAACGAAAACAACATCAAAATCAGATCAAACAGGCTCTGGAACTGGTAAACCTCGACCACCTTGCTCAGCAAGCTGCCCATACTTTGTCAGGAGGAGAACTTAAACGAGCTGCCATCGCCCGCGCTGTGGCTTATCAACCTGATATTTTGCTACTTGATGAGCCTTTCTCTCATCTGGATCAGATCCACAGCCAACAATTTGAAGACATTATTCAACACCTTGCAAGCCAATCCGGTAAAACAGTAATTTTCTCTACCCATGATCGGTTGCAAGGCTTGGCATTAGCAGATTCAACTATCAATCTTGTGGCTGGAAAAACAACAAAAAGTCCATTATTAAACCTTTTCCATGGCACCATGCATGATCAAGTTTTTGATACTGGTCATCTACAAATCCATACCATCAGCCAACTGGCAACGGCACGTCATATTGCTATCGATCCAAGTGAAATTATTATTTCCACTCAAGAATTACAATCCAGCATGCAAAATCATTACATGGGCCGCCTGATCTTAATCGCTGAAGAAATAGGCACTATCAGGCTCACTATTGATTGTGGAGAACGCTTCCACGCCATCATTAGCCCTAAATCACTATCGGACCTCAATCTGACCATAGGAGATACTGTTTGGCTAAGCTTCAAATCTACTGCTGTCAGTATTTTTTAGACACGTTATACGTTTTTTATTCATAAGGCATAGGCAACGGCACAATATTTGCGTTAACATAGTAATATGAATGTAACTTCTTGTCAGAAACCTTAGTGAAACCCTCATTACAGCTACGTGTAGGCCAAAGCCTATCAATGACTCCCCAGCTGCAGCAAGCTATTCGTTTATTGCAACTATCATCACTTGAACTACAAACTGAAATTCAGGAAGCTCTGGAAACAAATCCACTACTTGAAGTTGAAGAAAATATCGATTTTGATAACAACACATCGAGTCAAGATGATGCTGATGAATCCATAGAAAATGCTAGTAAGGATGTCAGTCAGCTTGAACACACTGATATTCCTGATGAGCTACCTGTTGATAGCCAATGGGAAGATACCTTTGATAGCCCACCAGTTGCAATGCAATCACAACCGGCTGCTATGTCAGGTCCAGAACGTGATAATGAAGATGAAAGTAGCAACAGTCTGCAAGAGCATTTACTGTGGCAAATGCGATTAACCCCCTTTTCAGATCTGGAACATGCAATAGCAACTATCATTATCGACTCGATCGAAGACGATGGTTACCTGAAAAGCTCACTTGAAGATATTCAACAAAGTCTAGGTAAGGAATATCCAGCAGAATCAGATGAAATAGAAGCTGTTTTACATCGTCTTCAGCATTTCGATCCTATTGGTGTTGGTGCGCGTGATTTACGTGAGTGTTTATTGATTCAGCTAAACTTACTCGACCAAAATACTGTCCATTTAGATATGCTGACTACATTAGTTGACCAACATCTCGATACACTGGCTAAACGGGACTATGCCCAAATCAAACGTGCCTTAAAAATTAATGACGAACAGCTAACCGATTTGGTCAAGCTCATTCAGTTATTAAATCCCCGCCCTGGTAGTCAGATACACACTGAAAAAACTGAATATATTGTGCCCGATGTGTATGTGCAGAAAGTTCAGGGGCGCTGGCACTTATCGCTCAACCCAGATAATGCACCACGTTTGCAAGTTGCAGATCACTACGCACAGATGATAAAACGTGCCGATAATAGTGCTGAAAATACCTATCTAAAGAATAATCTGCAGGAAGCCCGTTGGTTTTTAAAAAGCTTACAAAGTCGTAACGAAACATTGATTAAAGTGACAACTGCCATCATCGAACGACAAAAAGGCTTTTTAGAGCATGGCGATGAAGCGATGAGGCCTTTAGTGCTACATGATATCGCTGAAGAAGTTGAAATGCATGAGTCGACAATTTCCCGGGTTACTACACGAAAATATTTACACACTCCGCGCGGTATTTATGAATTGAAATATTTTTTTTCTAGCCATGTCAGTACTGACAGCGGTGGTGAATGTTCAGCTACAGCTATTCGCGCTATTATTAAGAAACTGGTTGCGGCTGAAAATCCAAGAAAACCTCTAAGCGACAGTAAAATTGCTGATATTCTTAGAGAACAAGGCGTCAAGGTAGCACGTAGAACAATTGCAAAATATCGTGAAACATTGGCAATACCGCCATCTAACGAACGTAAACGACTGGTTTAGGCCAGTTTTCATTAACCAATAGGAGTTATGCATTATGCAATTAAACTTAAGTGGACAACATATTGAAATCACTGATAGTCTTCGTGATCACGTCAATAGTAAATTTGAAAAACTAACTCGTCACTTTGATCACATGACTAATGTTCATGTCATCCTAACTGTTGAAAAACAGCGTCAAAAAGCTGAAGCCACAGTGCATGTCAGTGGTGCTGATTTGTTTGCATCGGATGAAAATGAAAATATGTATACCGCCATTGAACATTTGGTATCAAAACTTGATCGCCAAATTATCAAACATAAAGATAAAATCAAAAATCATCACCAAGCTGATGGTGCTGATATGAAACACAACGCAGGTTAATATCAGGTTCAACTATGCTCATTGCTGCTCTACTCGTCGACTCCGGCAATATTCATTGTCAGGATGATAACAATTCAAGTAAAAAACGAGTTATCGAAAACCTGAGCCACCATCTTGCTGTTAATACAGAGGTTATTTCAGAAGATGAGATCTTTCAGGCTTTGCTCGAACGAGAGCGGTTAGGATCTACTGGTCTGGGTAAGGGCGTTGCTATTCCGCACGCCCGAATCCCCGGCCTTTCTCATACCCTTGCAACGATGATGACACTTTCATCTCCAATCAATTATGATACGGCAGACAAGCAGCCTGTCGATATCGTATTTGGATTGTTAGTACCCGAAGATGATAGTGAACATCACCTTGAACACTTATCCCGATTAGTCACAATGTTTAGAGATCCACAAATTTGCCAGTCTATCCGGAAAACGACCAATGCTGACAAAATGTTCGACTTATTATTGGCAATTGATGACGACTAACGAGCCATGACTCCCAACTGCCAATCAGAAAGCCATCATGGTGTGTTAATGAATTTTTCTGGTTATGGTGTCTTAATTACTGGCAAGCCTGGTATCGGTAAAAGTAGCTTGGCATTAGAGCTGCTTCATCATGACTACCAATTGATTGCTGATGATGTCGTCGACTTTGAATTAGATAACCACACCAATGTGATAGGTCGTTGCCCTGATTTGCTTTCAGGGTTATTACATAGTCGTGAGTTAGGGCTGATATCTGTTCCAGACTTATTTGGCACCGATGCCTGGGCAACACAAATCCAGCTAGACTATGTCGTCCATTTACAAAAAAATAATATGCAATCAAGTTCTATCATGTCTGAGGCCGATCTTTATACTGTTTGTGGTAAGCCATTTACTGTGCTTAACCTTGATATAAATAATCCTGCATCGCTTCACCATCGCATCACAACTTGGTTAACAAAACAATCCACCAATAACGATACCGAAACAGATTTTTGTAAACGCCAGCAACACCAAATGGCACTACAATGATGATGTTACTCATTTTCAGCTAAAAATACAGAGAACTTTCATGACCGTAGGCATCTTAATTGTATCCCACAACCAGATTGGCACTGAGCTCATAAATACCGCCCGACAAATGCTGTCCTGTAGTCCATTACCCACTAAAGTGATTTCAATTGCAATCAATGACAAGCCTGATGTGATTCAAATCGAACTTGATCGGACACTTAAAGAGCTTGATCAAGGCAATGGCATTCTGATTTTGACTGACATGTTTGGCTCTACTCCTAGTAATGTTGCCTGCGAAGTATCCGACCGTGACGATGTCCGCATCGTAGCAGGCCTAAGTCTACCGATGTTAATTCGAGTCTTAAACTACCCTAACCTTGGTCTCGATGATCTTGAGAAAAAAGCTCTCAGTGGTGGCCAGGAAGGTATTGTTCGCTGTCATCATATGGGATATGACTTATGATCGAGCAGACATTTACTATTATTAACAAACTTGGTTTGCATGCCCGTGCAGCTGCAAAATTTGTCAATATGGCATCTCAATTTGAATCAAATATTCAAGTCTCCCGAAATGGACGTACTGTTAATGGTAAAAGCATTATGGGTTTAATGATGCTAGCAGCTGCCAAGGATACAGAAATTAGTGTCAGTGCTGAAGGTGCTGATGCCAAGCAGGCAATGCAAGATATTGAAGTACTAATCAATGACTTTTTCGGAGAAGCTGAATGACTCTCGAATTACAAGGCATTGGTGTTTCACGTGGCATTGCTATCGGCAAAGCTCATATTTTATTTCACAATCAACCGGATGTCCGTGAATATCTCATTCCTGCATTCAGTATCGATCAAGAGGTAGAACGCTTACAAAATGCTACCGAACAGGCAAAACAACAATTAACCGCTATTCGCTCTCAGATTCCTGCTAATGCACCAACAGACGTATCATCTTTTATTGATACCCACTTATTAATGCTCAATGATTCATCACTGACCACCGTCCCAATAGAGATGATTAGGGCCCGTCATTGTAATGCTGAATGGGCCTTGCAACTTCAACGTGATGCCTTAATCAATGTCTTCAATGAAATGGATGATCCTTATTTACGGACACGTCAGGATGACGTTGACCATGTTGTTAACCGTATTCATCGTATCCTAGCTGATGAAAATGTCGTTGATCATGAAATCCCTGATGGTCGTCTGAAAGGCCATATCATTATTGCTGAAGATTTGACTCCAGCTGATACGGTGCTTATGCAACATGAGGAAATTGCTGCTTTTGTTACTGAACATGGTGGTGCAACCTCTCACACCACAATTTTGGCTCGCAGCCTGGGTATTCCGGCAATTGTAGGTGTCGAATCTGTACGACGATATATTCAGGACAATGAACCACTGATAATTGATGGCGAAACAGGCACCCTTATCGCTGGTGCAGATGATGCAATCACCGCGGAATATCAGCATCGCCGTAAATTGTTTGAACAGCATATCTCATCACTGAGTCGCTATAAATCTCAACCGGCACAGACACGCGATGGTAAAAGTGTAACCCTACTTGCTAATGCCGAACTTCCTGAGGATATCACTACAATTAGTAATGCCGGCGCACATGGGATTGGTCTTTACCGTACTGAGTTTCTGTATATGAACCGTGTC
>QNEY01000110.1 GCA_003645385.1 Gammaproteobacteria bacterium
AATTTATCAAAAAATGACCATGCCATCCCTATTCCGACGACGCGAAATCCTTCTGCCAACCCTTTTGGGATTTGTCATTATCATACTGTTCACAGTAGCTATTACTCTGATTATTTTAAAAAATATGGCAACCTTCTTGGCCCATAATGAACCCGTTCAAGGACAGTATCTAATAGTTGAAGGCTGGCTTAGTGAGCCTGCTCTTTTAGAAGCTTTAACTACTTATAAAACAGGTGGTTATAAGTTTTTAATCACTACTGGCGGCCCTGATACCAGACATATTAATCCACTACATGAAACCTATGCAGAACAATCTGCAGCTTTTATACAAAACCGAGGGTTTGATGATAGTAACTTGATAGTTATAGCCACGCCTGCATCGGCTCAAAATCGTACTTTTTTGAGTGCTGTTATGGTTCGTGACTGGCTAACAGCGAACAGCACTGTAAAATCTACTATTGATGTTTTTTCGGGTGATGTCCATGCCCGTAGAACACATAAATTATACAAGATGGCATTTGCTGATGAAATAAAAATTGGCATTATTGCAGCACAAGCTAATGGATTTGATTTGCAATACTGGTGGCAAACAAGTGAAGGTGCTAAAGCTGTATTAACAGAATCAGCAGGCTTATTATGGGTTACTTGTTGTTTTAACCCTGGAAAGCGTGGTTCACATCAAGAAAAATGGGGCATTTATTAAGCAATTAATCTAACGTTTACCTGCTAAATTTGGAAATACATGAGCATATTTTTTAATCCATTGTTCAGCTGCTTGCTCGCCACTCAGCTCAATCCCCTGTTCTTTTTTAACTGATTTTCGATAATTCTCAATATGGCAAATCTGTTCGATCATTCGAACTGAATATGCTACTTCTTGCTCTTGAAAGGCAACTCCAATCAAATAATCATTATTACCTTGTTTACAACACCATCGAACCACACCATCTGCATCAAAGTCTGGTTGAAGACACGAAATTTTGATGTGAATATGCTCCCCTTCTTTAATGGGATTCTGGCACACAAAACATAAGCCTCCTTCACCCACGTCAGTTACCCGCGTATTTCCGACATGATGTTTGATATTAAATGCTAAAGGGATGGTGCTTGGATGACGAATGTACTGCCTATTGTCACTTTTCATAATTCCACCAGCTTTTTCTTATTTATTACACCTAAACGTCCAGTTTTAACTGTGTTTCGACGTATTCCCTTAACTGGTGCAATAAAAAATAGGTCTCCATTCTTCCCAAGCAGTTGTTGTGAAATACCTACTGATTTAGCAATATTGGCATTTGCTTTTAAGTGATGTAATTCTCCATGCACAGGTAAGGCACATTTTGGCTTAACCCAATCGTACATCAATTTGAGTTCTTCAACAGCGGGGTGACCAGAAGCATGAATTGGTAATGCACTGTCATCTGCAGTAATTACATTAAGTTGTTTACTCTTGAGTCGGTCAATCAATGCTTCAATAGCCAATTCATTACCGGGTATCATTTTGGAACTAAAAATAACGGTGTCATTGGGTTCTAATTCTAGATCACGAAATGAATTAGTACTCAGCCGATTTAACGCAGTTCGTGGCTCACCCTGACTACCTGTAGCCACTAATAAAACACTATCTGCAGGTAGATAACTTAAATATTCAGGATCAACAAGGGTATGTCCATATTCCCATACCCCTATTTTTCGAGCAGCTGAAACCATATTGATTAAAGATCTTCCTAGCAAGCCTAAATGACGATTAGTTTCCTGCGCTATCCGTGCAAGAGTATGCAATCGAGCAATATTACTGCCAAAGCAGGTGACAACAACCCGCCCAGATGAGTTTTCAATATGTTTTTTTAGCCCTTGATACAAACTTGCTTCTGTATCAGAATGGCCTTCAACAGTGGCATTAGTTGAATCACAGACCATAACATCTATATTGTCATCAGCTAGTTGTCGATAACGTTGTTCATCAAAACGTTCACCAACAACAGGAGCAGAATCAAGCTTCCAATCTGCCGTATGGAAAACTCGACCAACGGGTGTGCTAATAACTAAGGCATAAGGATCAGGAATTGAATGTGTTAATGCCACCCATTCAATATCAAAAACACCAATTTCAATATGGCTATCCTTTTCAACTATGGTTACAGGCACTTTATCTTCCAGTCCAACTTCAACCAGTTTTCGTCTTAAAATTTCAGCTGTAAAAGCAGTGGTATAAATTGGGCAGCGTAATTGTTGCCATAAATAAGGCACGGCACCTATATGGTCTTCATGTGCATGAGTAATCACCAATCCAGCAAGCGATACTCTACGATCCACTATAAACTGTGGATCGGCCATTTGAATATGAGGACGTTTGTCAGAAATCTCCTCGCCATCTACATCAGTATTTTTGTCAAACGTGACACCGCAATCAACCATCAACCATTGACCATCATGACCATATAAGTTCATGTTCATACCAATTTCACCTGTACCACCAAGCGGTAAAAACCAAAAATCAGAATCATCAGGTGTCATCTTGCAATAGCTCATTATGTTAATGCTATTAATTATGCCAGTTTTCATTGAAAAGCTACTAAAAAATCAATACAGATATTCCGGCAAAAAGCGACAAGATTTAATTAAAGGAACTACAACAATGATATAATGTTGTGCTGTTTTGAGAGTAGATTATTAAGTTACTAACTTAACTCATTGATTGATTTAAAGGGGAAGATAGATGGAATCATCTAGCTTAATGAGCGAAGGTATATCTCTGATGCTATTTGGCATGGGATTTGTGTTTGTATTTTTGACTCTATTGGTCATTGTGACCTCACTAATGTCAAAAATCATTATTAAATATGAAAAGAGTGCTGGGGTATTACCAGAAGATGGTGTGCCGTCACCATCAACATTTATTCCACATCATGAAACTAATGCTCCTCTTCAAGCTGAGGCTGATGATAAAACATTAATTTCAGTATTGACCGCAGCTGTACACAAGTACCGCTCACGCCATAAATAATTTCATTTAGATAACACCCGAAGGCCATAATATGACCGAATCTAAACAAACACTTGGCATCACTGACGTTGTTTTGCGTGATGCACATCAATCATTATTTGCAACCCGTTTACGCCTTGATGACATGTTACCTATCGCAGGTAAACTTGATCAGGTTGGTTATTGGTCTGTAGAAACATGGGGCGGAGCTACATTTGATGCCTGTATTCGTTACTTAGGTGAAGATCCTTGGCATCGCATTCGTAGTTTGAAAGAAGCAATGCCGAACACACCGCAACAGATGTTGCTTCGTGGTCAGAATTTACTTGGTTATCGTCACTACGCTGATGATGTAGTACAAAAATTCGTCGAGCGTGCAGCAATCAATGGTGTTGATGTATTCCGTGTATTTGATGCGATGAATGATACCCGTAACCTCGAAACAGCCATCAAAGCTGTTTTAGAAAATGATCGTCATGCCCAGGGCACAATCTCATATACTATCAGCCCGGTACATAATCTCGATATGTGGCTCGACATGGCTAAACGTATCGAAGATATGGGTGCACATTCATTATGCATCAAAGATATGGCGGGCTTACTTAACCCGTACAAAGCTTATGAACTTGTTAAGACTCTTAAGCAAACCATTGATATCCCTATACATATGCAATCTCATGCCACCACGGGATTATCAACTGCAACTATTATGAAATGTGTTGAAGCGGGTATTGATAATGTTGATACATCAATTTCATCTATGTCGATGACATATGGTCATTCTCCAACAGAGTCTGTTGTTTCTATTTTTGACGGTTCTGATCGTGATACTGGTTTGAACATTGAATTACTGGAAGAAATTGCTGCTTATTTCCGCGAGGTTCGTAAAAAATATGCACAATTTGAAGGCTCTCTCAAAGGAATAGATTCACGTATTCTTATCGCGCAAGTCCCCGGTGGCATGCTGACTAATATGGAAAGCCAGTTGCGTGAACAAGGTGCAAGTGATCGTTTTGATGATGTTTTGGCTGAGATTCCTCGTGTACGTGAAGATCTAGGCTTTATCCCACTAGTAACACCCACCTCACAAATTGTCGGTACACAATCAGTATTAAATGTATTAACTGGTGAACGTTATAAAACTATTACCAAAGAAACAGCCGGTGTATTAAAAGGTGAATATGGATCTGCTCCAGCCCCATTTAATACTGAGTTACAACAGCGTGTGCTTGATGGTGGAGAAGCCATTACATGCAGACCAGCTGATTTAATTGACGCTGAAATGGAGAAGCTTACTGCCGAGTTACAAGAGCTTGCGGATTCAGATGGTCTCGAATTAGAACAAGGTGAACGTGAAGTTGATGATGTTTTAACGTATGCCCTCTTTACTCAGGTTGGCTTGAAATTCCTGGCGAACCGTAATAACCCTGATGCATTTGAACCTGTACCCACATTAGAATCTGTACAAGCTGCAACTCAACCATCATCGACAGCAGGATCAGAGCAAGACGTCTATACCATTGCTGTTAATGGTCAAAGCTATGTTGTACAGATTAATGAAGGTGGTGATATCAGTAACGTCTCATCAACAACACCGATAGCTACTCCTGCAGCACCAGTTTCAAGTGGTGAACCAGTAACAGCACCATTGGCTGGCAATATCTGGAAAGTTGAAGTGTCAGTAGGTCAAACAGTACAAGAAGGTGACGTGTTAATCATTCTTGAAGCAATGAAAATGGAAACACAGATTGTTGCTGAGAAAGGTGGTGTGATTACATCTGTTTCTGTCAAACCAGGTGATACCGTCAACGTTGGCGACCTCCTCGTTTCTATCTCATAAAGGTTAAACAATGGATCAAATAATACGTCTTTGGCACAACAGTGGCCTATATCAAATGGAGCCTGGGCAAGCCGTGATGATTGCGATTGGTATGTTATTGCTCTATCTTGCAATCAATAAAAACTTTGAACCTTTATTACTGGTACCCATCGGGTTTGGTGGTGTGTTAGCAAATATTCCAGGCGCAGGCCTAGCTGAACATGGTGGGATATTACACTTGTTCTATACAGTCGGTATTGAAAGTGGTGCCTTTCCACTCATTATTTTTATGGGTGTAGGTGCAATGACAGACTTTGGCCCTCTACTTTCTAATCCTCGAACGCTATTTTTAGGTGCAGCAGCTCAATTTGGTATCTTTGTCACCTTAATGGGTGCAGTTGCTTTATCAGCATTTGGAGTCTTCGATTTCAGTCTTGCCGACGCCGCAGCTATAGGAATTATTGGTGGTGCCGATGGGCCAACATCAATCTATGTCGCCAGTAAACTTGCTCCCGATCTATTAGGGGCCATTGCCGTTGCTTCATACTCCTATATGGCACTTGTGCCTTTGATCCAACCTCCTATTATGCGTGCATTAACCACTGAATCTGAACGTAAAATAAAAATGGTACAACAACGTCATGTATCTCACCGTGAAAAAATTGTATTCCCACTATTGTTGTTGTTGTTAGTCGCATTTTTATTACCTGATGCCGCACCTTTATTAGGTATGTTTTGTTTTGGTAACTTAATGAAAGAATGCGCAGTAGTAGATCGTTTGAGAAATACAACACATAACTCATTGATTAACACAGTAACTATTTTCCTTGGGCTTGCAGTGGGGTCAAAACTCAGTGCTGATAAGTTCTTGGACCTCACAACTTTAGGGATTTTATTACTTGGTATGATCGCTTTTTCTATTGGTACCGCATCTGGCGTTATCATGGCGAAAGTGATGAATAAGATTAGTACTAATAAAATTAATCCATTAATAGGATCTGCTGGTGTCTCTGCTGTACCTATGGCTGCGCGTGTTTCAAATAAACTTGGTTTAGAAACTGATCCTCACAACTTCCTATTAATGCACGCTATGGGACCGAACGTTGCTGGGGTTATTGGTTCAGCAATTGCGGCAGGCATTATGATTAATTACATTGCTGGTTAATGATTTTAATCATCATTAATTGTGGCTGTTGCAACACTGTTTGCAATCCCTTTTATTTCGCATGAATACTCTGTGTAGGGCGAATAAGCCACGATAGTTGCCTGCCATTTTCCTCCGGCAACATCACCATCTATTGGCCCCAACATTTTGACAGATGATTCATCTGCCAACTGAATCAAGGCCAGCGTAGTCATGCCGGGCTCTACAATTTTACACAACTGCTCAATTTTAGCGGTATCCCATATATAAAATATTGGATATATAATCGCTGCAACCACTGCTAGTTGTATTAC
>QNEY01000111.1 GCA_003645385.1 Gammaproteobacteria bacterium
CGTAATTGGAAAACAGCAGGTAGGAAACCTGTGAAGAATGTTGATTTGTGGAAGCGAATGGAACAGGCTGCCCAAGCACATGAATTAGAGTGGGAATGGGTCCGAGGACATCAGGGCCACCCTGAAAATGAACGTGCTGATCAGTTAGCAGTAGCAGCTCGTGATGAAGCTGCACAAAATTGATATGGAGTAGAGTGTGGCAGAGCAACAAAAAAAACGTCAGGTAGTATTGGACACGGAAACCACGGGTTTAAGCACTGCTGACGATCATCGTATTATTGAAATAGGTTGTGTTGAACTGATCAATCGTCGATTGACTGGCGAAACATTCCATCAATATATTAATCCGGAGCGAGAAATTGATGCCGGTGCGATGGAAGTACATGGCATTACTCCAGAGTTTCTAGCTGACAAACCAAAATTCACAGATGTTGTAGCTGATTTTATGCGATTTATCGAGGGTGCAGAACTCATCATTCATAATGCTGCATTTGATGTTGGATTCCTTAACCATGAGTTAGCAAAGATAAAATTAGAAGAGCGTCGAATTAAAGACGTAAGTACAATTTTGGATACACTCAAATTAGCACGTGATAAACATCCTGGTCAGAAAAACAGCCTTGATGCTTTATGTCGACGTTATGATATTGATAACTCAAACCGTGAATTACACGGTGCTTTACTCGATTCCGAAATTTTAGCTGACGTTTATTTGGCGATGACTGGTGGGCAAGTTAGTTTGTCTTTGGTCAATGAAGAATATAGTACTGACACTCAGAACAATGCAGCATCAGCAAATAAAAAACAAAAGAAACGTGGTCCATTACGTGTTATTAAGGCAAGTCATGAAGAATTAGTTGCTCATGAAGAAAATTTAAAACGGTTGGATAAAGCTAGTGATGGTCACTGTGTGTGGTTAAAAAATAGCGATCAAACTTGAAATTGATTTTTTTGTCCCCAAATAACGGTTTGTAAATTTACAAATATGGACTTGGGATTATGAGTAACGAAGAAATCAACAATATTGAAGATGAAAACCTTGAGCCAGAGGTTGAAGTAGAGATCAACGAAGATCCAGCAGCGTTGCTGGAAGATGCTCGCAATAAAGCCGACGAACACTGGAATGAGTTATTACGAGCTAAAGCGGATATGGAAAATCTACGCCGCCGCCAAGCACGTGATCTGGAAAATGCTCACAAACATGCCTTAGATAAGTTCGTAGCAGAATTACTGCCGATTTATGACAGCATGGAGTTAGGCTTAAATGCTGCAAATGGTGAAGAAGCTTCGATAGAAGCGGTACGTGAAGGTTTGGAAATGACGATGAAGATGTTCTTATCTTCAATCAGCAAGTTTGGTCTTGAGCAAGTTAATCCTGAAGGTGAAACATTCGACCCTGAATTACATCAAGCAATGGCGATGCAGGAAGTCGAAGGTGTTGAAGCAAATCAGGTATTGACCGTCGCTCAAAAAGGCTATCAATTTAATGGTCGTCTATTACGTCCAGCAATGGTTGTTGTTTCACAATAATTTAAAAACAATCCGTCATTCCCGCATGTATTTAGCGGGAGTCCAACGGTAGTGAATATTTATACTACCCATGGATCCCCGATAAAAGATCATTGAGGATGACAAAAGAAGCAAAGCTTAAAGAATAGAAATTATATAAGAAACAATAAAGTGGCGATGTGGGCTTGAAATATCTTTTTCGCCCCCCACTTAATTATCAACGGCTGGTGTAACCAGCAAAAATTTTAAGAAAGATGGAGATTTATTATGGGTAAAATTATTGGTATTGATTTAGGAACGACAAATTCCTGTGTTGCAGTATTGGAAGATGGCACTTCTCGTGTAATTGAAAACAGTGAAGGTGATCGTACGACACCATCAATTGTCGCTTTTACTAAAGATGACGAAGTATTGGTGGGTCAATCAGCTAAGCGCCAATCAGTTACTAATCCTAAAAATACTTTGTTCGCAATCAAGCGTTTGATTGGTCGCAAATTTAAAGATGATGTTGTGCAACGTGATATTGACATGGTGCCTTACACCATTGCTGAAGCAGATAATGGTGATGCATGGGTTCAAGCTAACGATAAAAAAATGGCGCCACCAGAGATTTCTGCACGTGTTTTGATGAAAATGAAAAAAACAGCAGAAGAATTTTTGGGTGAAGAAGTAACAGAGGCGGTGGTTACAGTTCCTGCTTACTTCAACGACTCTCAACGTCAAGCGACTAAAGATGCCGGTAAAATTGCGGGTCTGGAAGTTAAACGTATTATCAATGAGCCCACGGCAGCAGCATTAGCTTATGGTATGGATAAAAAACGTGGTGACTCAACCATCGTAGTTTATGACCTTGGTGGTGGTACTTTTGACATATCTGTTATTGAAATTGCCGATATCGAAGGTGAACATCAGTTTGAGGTGTTATCAACACATGGTGACACATTCCTTGGTGGTGAAGACTTTGACCAACGCATCATCGAGCATTTAGTTGCTGAATTCAAGAAAGATCAAGGTGTTGATTTATCAAAAGATCCTTTGGCATTACAACGTCTAAAAGATGCTGCTGAAAAAGCAAAAATCGAGCTTTCTTCAAGTCAACAAACAGATATTAACTTACCTTATGTGACTGCAGATGCCTCTGGTCCTAAACATTTGGAACTTCGTTTAACACGTGCCAAACTAGAATCATTGGTTGAAGATTTGGTTGAACGTACCGTAGCACCTTGTAAAACAGCTATCAAAGATGCCGGATTATCTCTTGCAGATATTGATGATGTTATCTTGGTTGGTGGTCAAACACGTATGCCTATGGTTCAAGAAGCAGTAAAAGAGCTGTTTGGCAAAGAGCCTCGTAAAGATGTAAACCCTGATGAAGCGGTTGCTTCTGGTGCAGCAATTCAAGCTGCAGTATTGGCAGGTGATGTTAAAGATGTATTGTTACTTGATGTAACTCCATTGAGCTTAGGTATAGAAACAATGGGTGGTGTAATGACCAAGTTGGTTGAGAAAAATACCACAATTCCTACTAAAGCGAACCAAACATTTTCAACAGCTGATGATAATCAACCTGCAGTAACGATTCATGTGCTACAAGGTGAACGTGAAGTTGCATCGGGTAACAAATCTCTAGGTCGTTTTGACTTGGCTGATATTCCACCGGCACCACGTGGACAACCACAAATCGAAGTCACATTTGATATTGACGCTAACGGTATTTTGAATGTATCGGCTAAAGATAAAGTCACTGGCAAAGAACAATCTATCGTGATTAAAGCGTCTAGTGGATTGTCTGATGAAGAAGTTGAGAAAATGGTTCAAGATGCTGAAGCTCATGCTGATGAAGATCGTAAGTTCCACGAGCTTGTTACTGTGCGTAACCAAGCTGATGCCTTAATTCATTCAACTAAGAAATCAATTACCGATTTAGGTGATAAATTGGATGCTGATGAAAAAGTGAAAATTGAAGCAGCAGTTGAAGCATTAGAAGACGCGGTGAAAGGTGAAGATAAAGATGATATCGAAGCTAAAACAACTGCTTTGACTGAAGCATCAGGAGACTTAGCAGAAAAAGCTTATGCTGAAAATGCAGAAGCAGGAGCTACACCAGAAGAAGCTTCTGCAGAAGCAGCAGATGATGTTGTTGACGCTGAGTTTGAAGAGGTTGATGACGACAAAAAATAATCAACATAAAAGATTATTGTAAACGAGCAGGCGTAGGATTTTCCTACGCCTGTTTTGTTGTATTTGAAGCTTATAAAAATTTAGGTAGATAGTAGTAATGGCCAAACAAGATTTTTACGAAACATTGGGTGTTTCACGAACAGCGACTGAGGCTGAAATTAAAAAAGCCTATCGTCGTATGGCGATGAAATATCATCCTGATCGTAATCCAGATAATGCTGATGCCGAGGCACATTTCAAAGAGGCTAAAGAAGCCTACGAAATTTTGTCAGATGCACAAAAACGTGCGGCCTATGATCAGTTTGGCCATGCTGGTGTTGATCAATCTGCTGGCGGCCATGGTGCTGGCGGATTCAGTGATATCTTTGGTGATGTCTTTAGCGATATCTTTGGTGCAGCAGGTGGTGGTAGACAAAACTATCGTGGAGCTGATTTACGTTATCACCTAGATCTTTCATTAGAAGATGCTGTAGCAGGAACAACTGAAAAAATCCGTATTCCAGTCAATGTGGACTGTAAGACGTGTGATGGTAGTGGGGCCAAGAAAGGTACACAGCCAGTAACATGTACTACCTGTGGTGGTCATGGCCAAGTGCGTATGCAACAAGGCTTTTTCCAAGTACAGCAGCCATGTCCACATTGTCATGGCACCGGTAAGATGATTAAAGAGCCTTGTACAGATTGTCATGGTGAGGGTCAAATTCGAGAACATAAAACCTTATCAGTTAAAGTGCCGGCAGGGGTTGATACTGGTGATAGAATTAGACTTGCTGGTGAAGGTGAAGCCGGAACTAGTGGTGCAGAGTCTGGTGACTTGTATGTCGAAGTTCAAGTAAAACGACATGAAGTATTTTCACGGGACGGTAGTAATCTGTATTGTGAAATGCCGATTGGATTTGTCACTGCATCTTTAGGTGGTGAGTTAGAAGTCCCTACTTTAAAAGGCAAAGCCAGTCTTAAGATACCTGAGGGTACACAAACAGGTCAGCAATTCCGCCTTCGTGGTAAAGGTGTAAAATCTGTACGTGGTGGTGCTATTGGTGATTTAATGTGCAGAGTAACCGTAGAAACACCGGTTAAATTATCCAAAAAGCAAAAAGAGATACTGCAAGAATTTGATCAAACTTTAGAAGGTAGTCGCAGTAAACATAGCCCAAAACATAGTTCATGGTTGGATGCGGTCAAAAAATTCTTTGATTAAGTTTAGTCTTAATATTGATATAAAAAGGGTATAACAATGGCAACACGTATAGCAATAAATGGTGCGGCTGGTCGTATGGGACGCTGTTTAATACAAGCTGTTGAGCAAACAGATGGCTTGGAGCTTAGTGCTGCAATTGATCGTGCAGATTCCAGTTTACTGGGTGCAGATGCTGGTGAGTTGGCAGGTGTTGGCAAGTTAGGTATTGCTATAACCGCTGATGTTGAAGCTGCTACAGCTGGTTCGGATGTCATTATTGACTTTACCTTGCCAGAAGTAACAATGGCATTAGTGCCATATTGTGTTGCCAACCAATGCCGATTGGTGATTGGTACTACGGGGTTTACAGCAGAGCAAAAAGAAGAAATTGAGCAATCTTCACAACAGCTTGCAATGTTAATGGCACCAAATATGAGTGTGGGTGTTAACTTATCACTTAAATTATTGGATATTGCTGCCCGTGTATTAGGCAATGATGTTGATATTGAAATAGTAGAAGCCCATCATCGCCATAAAGTCGATGCACCATCAGGTACGGCATTACGTATGGGTGAAGTGGTTGCTGATGCTCTAGGTCGAGATCTTAAAACCTGTGCAGTATACGGTCGTGAAGGTCGTACTGGTGAACGTGACCGCAACACTATCGGTTTTGCTACTGTTCGTGCAGGGGATATTGTTGGCGATCACACGGTGATGTTTGCTGCTGAAGGAGAGCGGGTTGAAATTACCCACAAAGCATCAAGCCGAATGACTTTTGCATTAGGCGCAATGCGTGCATCAAGTTGGTTGATGACTCATCAAGCTGGTTTATACGATATGCAGGATGTTTTAGACCTGCGGGGATAATTGCATTTCAATTAATAACGATTGGCCATTTCTTTAGCCTTTTCAGCACCACTAAGGTTGCCTGCTTCTGATCGGATATCAGCGATCAATGTCCAAAAATGCTGTAACTGTGTTGGCTGACCTTGAACTATCGAAACACCCTTCAAAGCGACTTGTTCAGCCAGAGCATAATCTTCCAAATCACGATGTGTATTTGCCAGTGCGTAATAGACTTCTGGATCACGAGGTGCAATACGTTGTGCACGTTGCAGACTAGTTTGAGCAGATCGTAAATCGCCATCTTGTTTATATTGCTGTGCAGAATCGAGCAAGGTAACTACAGCAGCACTCTGCTTGCTTGGTTCAATCACTGAAGGAGAAATAGGTACAATAGGTTTATTTACTGTAGTCCTGATTTCATCAAAATCTTGTTGTGATGCGATACCTGAGTCATCAGGTACTGGAGACACAATGACGAGATCTTTTTCATCTGGTTCTTCAGTCGAGGCACTCTGATC